>NZ_JBCOCI010000063.1:0-28769 GCF_040929485.1 Phocaeicola sp. RTP21198st1_B8_RTP21198_201120
TTATCTGCAAATTCAGTAATGAGAGGACGTGTAAACGCAATAAGGACGTTCAAGGGCTTAGTTGCGGATTTGAGGAAAAAATAAGCACTATGAAGAAAGTCCTCTATATTACAATACTCGCCTGCTCTACTTTATGGGTATCTTGCACAGAGAAAAATAAACAATCCGTCAGAACAGATTCCTTTATAGAAAAGAATGTAGCATTTGCACGTGCACAAATCGGGAATGAAATACGAATCATAGAAAAATCAGAAAAATTTACAAACCCCGTTACACTGAAAACTGACAGTACCATTTATTATTGTGACTACGCCGACTGGCGAAGTGGTTTTTTCCCTGGGTCAGTGTGGTATCTATATGAACTGAGTGGCGACACTACTCTCTTATCATTAGCTGATAAATACACTTCGGCCATAGAAGAAGCCAAAAAACTGACTTGGCACCATGATGTAGGTTTCATGATAAATTGTAGTTTCGGCAATGGATGGCGAACAACTAAAGTACCCAGATACAAAGAAGTCATGATAGAAGCTGCCCGTTCATTGGCTACTCGTTTCCGTGAAAAGCCGGGAATTATCCAATCATGGGATGTGACCCGAGGCTGGCAATCGGAACGCGGTTGGGAATGTCCGGTCATAATAGACAATATGATGAATTTGGAGTTACTATTTGAAGCAACTAAATTATCTGGTGATTCCACTTTTTATCACATAGCAGTGAACCATGCAGACCGCACTTTGAAAGAGCATTTCCGTACAAACGGAAGTTGTTATCATGTAATAGATTATAGTTTGGCAGACGGCATGGTACGGCATAGACAAACAGCCCAAGGATATGCAGACGAATCGACTTGGAGTCGTGGACAAGCATGGGCTATTTATGGTTACACTGTGTGTTACCGGGAAACTCATGATAAAAAGTATCTAAATCAGGCATTGAAGACTTTCCAATTCATGAAAACACATCCCCGGCTTCCCAAAGACTTGATTCCTTATTGGGATATGGATGCTCCCAATATTCCCAATGAACCACGAGACGCTTCAAGTGCTTCTTGTATAGCTTCTGCACTTTATGAAATTAGTACAATGGATGTGCCTGATGCAAACAGTTATAAGATCTATGCAGACAGTATTATGGCTTCTCTAGCCTCACCAAACTATCTGGCATCTCTTGGAAAAAATGGTAACTTTTTATTAATGCATTCAGTGGGCAGTATTCCTCATGGCACAGAAATAGATGTACCTTTAAATTATGCAGACTATTATTTCCTGGAAGCACTGAAACGAAAGCGGGACATTGAAGAAGGCACACGCTAATTATACAGACAAACAGATAACCATCCGAGTACCTTCAGTATAACTCGAGTCAACAAATATGTTACCAGACAAACGTTTAATAATTAAACGGCTTAAATATAACCCCAATCCGTTACCTTGTGCAAACTCATCCAGTTTGATAAAACACAGAAATATTTCCTCCCGTTTTTCGGGAGGAATGCCACAGCCGGTATCGGTTACTTCAATTCGTAACTTACTTTGTGCCTTATCCAACCTCATCTTAAGAGTTATAGATCCAGAATCTGTAAATTTATTAGCATTATCCAACAGGTTCTCTATCACTAACGACAAATACAATTCATTGGTGGAAACAAAAATTTCCCCTTCTGGTAATTCCAAATGATAAATTATTCCCACCCTGCTCCATCGTTCTACTTTATCCATTTCTTGTCTGCAGATATGAGTTATCTGGTTTGTTCACAAAGAAGAGGCGCATCAGATGAATCTAAATTAGCCACTACCAGCAAGTGATCTATCAACGAAGTGAGAATTTCCGCATTAGCAGTAATAATACCTGAAAAGCCAACAATAGCGTTTAATGGAGTCCGTATTTCATGACACATAGAATTAATGAATGCTGTTTTCATTTTCTCACTTTCCCCAGCTTTTTGATTCAGTTCACCTAAAACTTTTTCCATCTGTCTTTCTTCAAATCATAGTACAAGTAAAAACAAATACTCATCACCAATACAAGTACCATAAAAAGTGTAATTACTAAAATACGCCTGTTCTTAGTTTCCAAACGGTAATTCTCATGGTTCAATTGATCTACTTCATACTTTACCTGTAGTTCACTAAGTTGTTTTTTCAGATTGGAAGATTTAATGGAATCCTGCACTTGTATATAGAGTTTATGATACTTAAAAGCATTTTTATTATCTTCCATAGCCTCATAAATTTGTGAATTGATATCCAATAATCCCGGGACATTAGACTGACTTGTCATCCAAGCATATTTTATCAAGCTGTCATTAGTTATCAATGCATTATGGAAATTATGCTTATATAAGTAATAATTATTCATGCCAAAAAACAATTATACTTATCAATAGGCTCCGTAACCCAAGCACTCATCTTGATCATCAGATTATAATACTTCTCTAATTTATCATCGGATAATTTATCCGCACGCATCAACAAAGAAGTATAACATTGGAGATATCGTATATTAATATTATAGAAAGGACGTTGACGAGCATAGTACAACTCATAATATTTTCTATATTGCTGAAGCTATTTTTCAACATATTCAATATATAGATCTCCTTTATCTATAAAGTTCAAGGTCGAAAGAAAATTCCATACAGTACAAATACGAAACTTGAATCCTTCCTCATATGGTAACTGACAAGCCAGCTTATAAGCAGTTTCCAAATAGGGATCAGCCTCTTCATATTTACCTTCACTACACAAAGCATAGCCTGTAATAAAAGTCTGTTCCATCTGTATGTAAATATCATTCCCACCTATATTTTCTTTACCCATAAAAGCCAATTCCTCTGTTATAGCAGTTTCAACCTCATTATTCCTGACTCTGCCTGCAAACAATCTCATTCGTAAAAAGAATAAATATGGATGAGATTCTTCCAGTGTCCCAACATCCTTTAAAAGAGACATATAATACCAAACAGAATCGGCATGATAAACTTTAATATACGAGAAAACCAAATCAGAAAGAGCCTCAAACATATGAGTCTTATCATTTACTGCTTTTGCGGTGAAATACATTTATTAAGATAATCCACTTCTTCAGGTTTCTCAAAATAAAAATCAGCCAAACCTCTGTAAATCTCAATTTGTAGAGAAAACTCTACAGGACTTCCTATAATATTCAGAAGACTATCTTTGGTAGTAGAAATACTACTTCCTATAACAACAAAAATCCCCAAACAGATATCAGTATATAACAAGTGATATATTTCATAATATCAGATTATTAAGGTACGAATATACAAATAATATAGCAATGTAGCAGCAATTATTCTTTCATTATTAGAATTTACACAATAATGGGCAATTAATCCACTTATTTTTTAATTATATGCTTTAATATTGCATCGTGGATATTTTCTGGCAACTATGAAATTATTAATTATTAAACATCAAATATATGGTAAAAAAGTTAGTTAGTGTATTTTGTATATGTGCATATTTTGGACTTGCTCATGCACAAATACCACAAGAGATTTGGAAAGAAAGTGAGCAAATAGAAAAACAAATCAAAAAGACCTCTTTTCCCGATCGTGTGTACAACATTAAAGATTTCGGTGCCAAAGAAGGAAATAATGGTGAAATATTCTGCCATGAAGCAATCAATCTGGCTATCCTCACATGCAGTCAAGCAGGTGGAGGAACTGTATTAGTTCCACCCGGAGAATTTCTAACAGGTCCTATCACACTGAAAAGCAATGTAAATCTGCATTTGGAAGAAGGCGCCTATCTAAAATTTTCTTCAGAGAAATATCTATATACTCCAACCGTACTCACCCGCTGGGAAGGAGTAGACTGTTACAATTTGCATCCATTAATTTATGCTTATGGAGAAAGTAACATAGCTATCACCGGTAAAGGTATTATAGACGGACAGGCCAGTAATGATAACTGGTGGAGTATGTGTGGTGCTCCACACTATGGCTGGAAGGAAGGTATGACAGCTCAAAAAAATGGCGGCAGAAACAAATTACTGATGTACGCCGAAACATTTGCCCCGATAGATAAACGCCAAATGACTTTTGAAGACGGTTTACGTCCCCAGCTTATCAATCTATATCGTTGTAACACTATTTTAATAGAAAATGTAACATTGAAAAATTCTCCATTTTGGGTTATCCATCCTTTATTTTGTGAAAGTCTGACAGTACGTGGGGTTAAAGTATCCAGTCACGGTCCCAATAGCGATGGCTGCGATCCGGAATCAAGTAAGAACGTATTAATTGAAAACTGTATATTCGATACTGGAGACGACTGCATCGCTATTAAAAGCGGACGGAATGCGGACGGACGGAAATGGAACGTACCAAGTGAAAATATCATTGTACGCAATTGCGAAATGAAAGACGGACACGGTGGTGTAGTTGTAGGTAGTGAGATCTCGGGAGGATATAAGAACCTGTTTGTTGAAAACTGCAAAATGGACAGTCCGAACCTAGAACGTGTCATCCGCATCAAAACCAACAACTGCCGCGGTGGGGTCATTGAAAATATTTATGTGCGTAATATAGAAGTAGGCGAATGTCGCGAAGCCGTTTTGAAAATCAACCTGCAATATGAAAACCGTGAAAAATGTGACAGAAGTTTCCCACCTGTAGTACGCCATGTATATCTGGATAATGTTACTAGTGAAAAAAGTAAGTACGGAGTCTTAATTACCGGATATGACGACCGTGTCAATATTGAAGATATCCATGTAACAAACAGCCGTTTCAATAATGTAGAGAAAAAAGGGAATTTAATTACCGGAGCTAAAGATGTAGTACTGAATGAAGTATATATCAATGGAAATAAGGTGAGAAAATAAGATCCCCCTTATTATATCGGGTGAACAATGAGTTCACCCGATATAATGATAAAACATAACTTTACTATCATTTATCTTCATCGTCCAATCTGATTTTTTGCATATTCTGTAGAAGTCATTCCCCAATAAGACTTAAAACTTTTACTAAAATAATGAGGATCACTAAAACCTACCATATAAGCTATTTCCGCCATTGTATATTGGTTTTCCTTAATCAGTTCAGCAGCTTTCCTCATGCGTATTTCTTTTATATACATTATAGGAGCCATACCAGTTAAAGATTTCAACTTATGAAAAAAATTGGTCCGACTCAGACTGAAATAACTGACCAATTGATCTACATTCAATTCCGGATTACCAAGTTGCTCTTCCATAATTTTAGCTAACTTATTAAGAAAAGCAGCGTCTCTTGCCGACAATTGAACCGATCTGTCTTTTTCTTTATTTTCGTTCCCCTCTTCATATCCTACTTTACAATAATATGCTTGTAACATTTTACGCCGAGCTAGGATATTTTCTACTTTAGCTTGCAGATAATTAACACTGAACGGCTTCGTTATGTAATCATCAGCTCCTGTATGAATACCAGTCAGAATGCTATCCATATCTGTCTTGGCAGTCAATACTATGGCAGGAATATGCGAAGTTCGTTCATCGTTCCTTAGTTCCTGCAACATCTGTAGACCACTTTTTACAGGCATCATGATATCAGTAATTATCATATCAGGCAGATCAGAAAAAGCCTTTTTTAATCCAACCTCGCCATTATTAGCCTCAACAAACCGATATGCTTCCTGAAATATTTGTTTGATAAATACTCTTAATTCATAATTGTCTTCAACAATAAGCATGAGCGGCTTCTCCGCTTCATTCAATTCTTGTAGTTCGTTTTGAGAATTGAAATCTAAATTTGTATCTTCATTCCAATCTGATAATATATATTCCGTGTCAGACGGATAATGTTTTTTACCTTTTAATAGCCTTACAGTAAATAGACTCCCTTTTCCGAACTCACTTTCCACATTTATACTACCATGATGCATTTCCACAAGTTCTTTAGCCACTGAAAGTCCGATACCAGAACTTAAAGGAGCGTAAATGCTATCCGGAACCACATTCTCGTAACGATTGAAAATCACTTTCTGCTTTTCTCTCTTTATCCCTACTCCTTCATCTTGGATTTGAAGAAGGACTGCATTCCCATCATCTTTCATACTAACCCAAATGTTCTTGCCATCAGAAGTGTATTTGAAGGCATTAGACAGCAAATTAAAAATAACTTTCTCTAATTTATCTTTGTCCACCCAAAGATTTACTTTAGACAATTGAGTGTTAAAATTCAAACTAATATGCCGCTCTTGAGATAAAGTTGTAAAATAGTTGATTATTTCTTTCGTGAAACTGATAATATCCACATACTGAACTCTCAGTTTCATCTTGCTATTCTGGATTTTACTAAAATCCAAGATCTGCCCTACCAACCTCTGCATACGGTCACTATTCTTTTTAATAATCTTCAAAGTATCTCTCACCTTCCCAGAAAGACTTTCGTCTCTGAGTATATATTCCAAAGGTCCGGTAATCAATGTTAATGGAGTTCTTAATTCGTGAGACACGTCAGTAAAGAAGCTGAGTTTTAATTGAGTAATCAATTCTTCATTTTTAGCCTTATTTTTTATCCGATAAAAAACGGTATATACATAAATGGCAACTGCAATAAATAATACAATCAAAAAGAAATAGAGCATAGTAGCACAAGGTGTCTCAGAGAAAGTAGGAAGCACTTCAAAAGAAAGTGTTCGTTCATTTTCAACCCATACACCTTCATTATTGGTAGACTTTACACGAAATACATATTTTCCCGGAGGAAGATTAGTATAGTTAGCCTCATGCCCGTTATCCGTCAAACGAAAGTTTTTATCAAAACCGTCTAACTTGTAAGCATATTGAATATACTCCGTATTGGTCATGTCTAGAGCAGAGAATACCAACCTGAGGGTGTGATTATTAGGAGGTAACTGCATATCCTTGCTATTATCAGGATTAACAGACAAAATAGAAGGAGTTTTTCTGGGAGTCAGTTCCTGATTGTTTACCCAAATAGAAGAGAAAAATATTTGTGGTATAAAATCTGTTTTATGAATATTCTCAGGGGTAAAATAGAACAAACCTCGGTTAGTACCAAAAAAAATCTGCTTGCCATCTGTTGCCCCTACACCTTCACTAAAATGCATATTAAACGCGATATGCTCACTAGAATACTGAATCTGTTCGGCCGAAGCTACAAATTTCACTAATCCACCACCCGTCACCAACCATAAATTTCCTTGTTTATCCTCGTGCATGGAATAAATAATATCTGAAATAAGTCCATTCTTCTGTGTGAAGGATTTACATTGATAAGAATGGAGCCCCATGGGAGAAAGCTCATTTAACCCTCCGCCATAAGTAATGGCAAAAATGTTCCCATTATCCATACATTGAATCATTTGTACGTCATTATTACTAAGACTATTCACATTTCCCTGTTCACGGCATATAGAATGAAAATCTATTTCTTCAGGACAATGAAAAGAAACCTTAAATTGTAAAATTCCCGCTGTTGTAGACACCCAGATACGCCCTTGATTATCTTCAGTAATATGTCTGACTTTATAAAAATGACTAATCGGATATCTCTTTAACAAATTGCGATGATTGATAAATCTTAAAGTACCATCAGGCATAGTTTCAATCAAATTCAATCCACCTCCGTAAGTAGCTACCCAAAGTCTCTGCCTACTATCCTGAAAAGTAAAATAGATATTATCATTACTCAATGAATAGGGGTCGTCAGCTTTATGTTTAAAATGCTGTAGCTTAAAATTGCCTTGTGAAGTTTCTATTGCTTTTATCAATCCCTGGCCTTTAGTCGAAATCCAATAAACACCAGCCGAATCTTGCATGATGGCATATACTTTGCCCCATTTCATCCTTTTCAATAATCGAAGCCGGGCATCATATATGGAAACATTCATATCTCTGCTTCCCGTCCAAATACGTTGTTTTTTGTCTATATACAGTGCCCTGATCTCATTATCAGGTAACTCTACATCCTGAGGAGCAGGTGTATAGATATGAAATTTATCAGGGATAAAAGTGATGCGCTTAAGTCGGTTGAGCTGGGTACTCATCCATAAATTTCCTTGTTTATCAACAAAAGCAGCAAAACAGCGGTCATTTGATTTCCACTTGACAGGCTGCTCCGTAGTATTAAAAGGTATTAACCGCCTATTTTGAGAATCAAAATAAGAAAATCCTCCGCCCTTAGGGTGTACCCATAAAATATCATTCCGATCCTCAAAAGCAAAAAAATCACTTTCAGTATTTAGTGGTCTTCCCTGTTCATCCTTTCCTTCAATAAAGCTTAAACGCTGTGTTTTCAGATCAAACAAAGTGACTCCCGGAACAGGATGTACAAGCCACAATAAATCTCCACAAGTAATTTTAGCAGACTCTATGTTTTTGTCTTTCAACAGAGAAAGAGAATCAAGCATCACATGTCTTATCTCACCGAGAGAGTCATGAATAAAAAAGCCATCCGAATCAGTAACATATATCAGTCCAGCCACAGAAGGCAAAATAGAAATCACAGAAGCCGATGTTGGCAATTGAGTATGGATAGAAAGTTCTCCTGTCAACAAGTATTTATAGACTTTGCCTTGATGTGCACCTAAATATATATATTCTTCCAACTCTGTTGCAAAATAAAAAGGTATTTTCTCACTTTTTCGACAATCAGACAAAGAAATAATAGAAAGTTCTGAATCATATAATCGATATACCCCCTCATCCGTAAGAAGCCATTCCTGTAATTTCGAATCCATAAATACAGACCGGATTTTACCAGTAGCCAAAGTATTTTCTCTTGATGAATAGAATTGAAATGTCATAGATAAATCTTCAGGAGCCGTAACGACCCGTACTGCACTCCCATCTTCACATAATAACCATACTATTCCATTCGGAAGGACAGATATTGACCGAAAGTTATTGACTGTTTTTTGAATGACAGGTTCAAAGACTTCCTTGTCAGGATTAAAACGATAACAAGTGGAATCATAACACAATACCCATATACATCCGAATTTATCCTCGACTATATCCAATAAACGATCATTGGTCAATCCTCCCAGATCTTCCATATTCGATTTATAATTCTTAAAATTATAACCATCAAAACGATAAAGCCCATTCCAAGTAGCAAACCATAACAAACCTTTATGATCTTGGATAATATCATTGACCAGCCCATCCTCCACTCCATTCTGACTGGAAAAGTACGTAACTGAATATTTTTGAGATATAGCTCCTTTTGCCAGTACATCGGCTGTAAAAAAGCATAGTATTACTACACAGAAAAAGGTAAGAATATCAACCCAGTATGTTTTCATATCAAAGTAATGTGTTTCCTTTGCGAAATTAGCAGAAAATGGGTATTCATCAAAATACTTTCTATTTTTAATCCACCGCAATATATGTTGTTTAGCTACCTTTGATAGATATTCCAACTAAATTATCAGTTTTTCCACTTATAAAAAGATAACATCCGTCTATATTTGACATCAAAACAAAAACAACTCTAATACTAAATTAATAATGAAAGACATGAGAAAAAAAGAGTATTTAAAATCCCGCTCTGTTATAGTACAGGGTATTCATTCTCCAAAAAGATTTTGGTTTGCTTGCGGACTTTCCTTAGGACTAGTTTCCTTACCATTATCCACTTTTGCAAACAATTGGTCAAACCAACTAGGTTCATCAATTCAAAAATCAATTCAACAAAACCGAATCATTACAGGTAGTGTCATAGACGAAAGCGGAGAAGCATTAATCGGCGTTTCCGTATTGGTAAAAGGAACTACTTTAGGAACGGTAACCGATTTAGATGGTAATTTCACACTGGAAGTTCCAACAGGTGCAATCTTAGTTGTTTCATATGTAGGGTATAAAACACAGGAAATAAAAGTAGGAGAGCAGCAAAAACTAGCTATCACGGTCGAAGCAGACAACAAATTGTTAGATGAAGTGGTAGTAGTGGGCTATGGTGTAGTAAAGAAATCAGACCTTACAGGTTCTGTAGGTAGTGTAAAATCCGAAACAATTTCTGCCAAAGGTGCAACATCAGTTGTCGAAAGTCTACAAGGGCAAGTTGCCGGAGTGAATATCTCACAGTCTTCTAGCCGTGCCGGTGACGGATTCAATATTCAGATTCGAGGTAAAAGTTCATTAAATGGCGGCAATCCATTATATGTAATCGATGGAGTAGTTTGTGAAAATATGGATTTTCTAAATCCGATGGATATTGAAAAAGTAGACATTTTGAAAGATGCTTCATCTACCGCTATCTATGGTTCACGGGCCACAAATGGTGTAGTGATGATTACCACCAAAAAAGGAGACAAAGATATAGCCAAGACTACAGTCAGTTATGATGGATATTATGGTATAAAAACCAAAGCCAATATGCCGGACTTTATGGAAGGAGATGATTTCATGAAATTCCGTTTCTCCCGTTATCTAGTTTCATCTATGGATGCCTCTTCAGGAATGACTAACTGGGAAATGACTGATGCCAATTTCCTGAACTTCTGGGGAAATGGCAGTCAAATAGTGAAAGATATGTATCTCAATAAAAATTACACCGATTGGGTAGATATCGTAACCCGTAACGGCTCACAACAGAATCATTTCATCAATATTTCCGGAAATACAAAAAATATAACCTACCGCGTAGGACTAGGGTATCAAAATGAAGAAGGAATCATGTATGACGGTTATGAACGCTGGAATATAAAAGGAGCCGTAGATCATAAGATTTCAGATAAAATCTCAGCCGGATTCTCCACAAATATGGCAACAGCATCCAAAGAGAGTGGTAGCAACTACTCTATTTTGGAAGGGTTCCGTATGACCCCTAATATGCCATGCTATTATTGGGAAGGGGAAAAGGCAGGACAGTTAATTTCACAACCAGGTAAAGATACCGCCATCTATCCCAATGGTGGTGGTCCGACTTCCTCCATCAATCCAGTGGTGGACCGTTTGAACTCAAAAGACGATACACGTTCTTATGATGTGATGGCAAATATTTATTTGCAATACAGCCCCGTTAAAGAAATAATTCTTAAAACTACTTTCTCCCCCATGTATACCAAAACCCATCGTGGTACATTCTATAACGGAGAAACCCAACTTCGTTCTGGAAAAACAAACATGGCCGAAAACTATAATGATGAAATATTCTCGTATACTTGGGATACGCAAGCCAATTACATCAAGAATTTTGGAGATCATAGTCTGAATGCCTTGGCCTTATTCAGTGTCTATGAACAAAAGTTACAAGGCGACTATATCAATGTAGTGGATATGCCATTTGATGTAAACTGGCATAATCTTGGTTCAGGCACTGTACAAAGTCAGTCTAGCTATTATAAAAAAATCTCCATGTTATCTTATGTAGCCCGTATCAACTATGCCTACAAAGGCAAATACATGCTGACTGTATCTTCACGTTGGGACGGCAGTTCCAAATTCCAAAAAGACAATCGTTGGGGGATGTTCCCCTCAGCTGCCATGGCATGGCGCATTTCCGATGAAGATTTTATGGGATTTGCCAGCAAATGGTTAAGCAATTTAAAACTCCGTGCCAGCTTTGGCGTTACCGGTAATAATGCCGGTGTAGGGCCTTATGACACACAAGCTTTGGCAAATATTAAATATTACTATAATTACGGATCGTCTGTTGCCAACGGTTATGGTTATACCATGACAAACGCCGACCTGACTTGGGAGAAAACAACCGAAATCAACCTCGGTCTTGACTTCGGTTTCTTGAATAATCGTATCAATGGATCTATCGATATCTACAACAAAGATTCCAAAGATCTCTTGATGGAGATGGAAACCCCATTTGAACTAGGTTCCTATACAGGCTCCATTGTAAGTAATGTGGGTAAGGTGAACAATAAAGGTATAGAAATCCAACTGAATACCATCAACGTAAAGAATAAAGATTGGAACTGGGAAACAACCTTCTCTTTTGCGCGTAACATTAACTCTATCAAAGAATTGAATGGTACCAAAGAAGATTTGGTGGGTAACAAATGGTTTATCAATCACCCTATAGACGTAGTATACGGCTATAAATATACCGGAATCTGTACTCGAGAGGAAGCCCAAGCTTATGCCCAAGACCCGAAAATGAAAACCAAATTCTATGAAGGCGAGATGAAAATCTATGATAAGGATGGCAATGGTACTATCGATGCCAATGACAAAATGATCCTCGGACATTGTGCTCCGACCTGGACCGGTAACTTCACCTCCAACTTGTCCTATAAGAACATTGACTTCTCTTTCAGCATTTACACCAGTCAGGGAGGAATGGTATACTCTCCCTTCATGGCCGAGTTCGTAGACTATGGACAGCGTGGCATGAATCGCCTAAACATGGATTACTATATACCTCAAGGTGCTCCGATACTAGGTGCTGATGGCTCTATAGCCTACCAAGAAGTCACTCATTACGGTAGTTACCCCTTCCCAACCAATGGTGGAAACGGTAAAGGAGGCGGTGCATACTGGCAAAGTGGTGCCAATGAGGACCGAGCACAAAATTTCGTTGACAACTCATATGTTCGAATCAAGAATATTACCCTCGGCTATACTTTTCCACAGAAATGGATTTCAAAACTTCATATTTCCAATTTAAGAATCTATGCTAATATATTAAATCCTTTCACTTTCACAAATTATGAAGGGTTCGACCCCGAATGGGCCGACGCACAAGTAGGTGATGGTACCGGTGGTGTCAGTTCAAGAACTTATCAAGTTGGTGTAAATTTAAAATTCTAAAATTAAATGATTATGAAAAAAATATATTTCATTATGGCATTAGGATTGGCAACTCTCTCAGGATGTTCGGATTTTCTTGACCAAAACAACAAATCTAATGTTCCATCAGCTGAATTTTATCAGACTTCGGCAGGATTCGCCAGTTTAACTAACAGCGCTTACTCCACACTGCGGGAGCTTTATAATGCCCAACCGCAATTATTCGTAGCGGGAACAGACCTGTATGCAGACGGAAAGTCACAGGGAGTAGTCATGAGCCAATATACCTTCACTGCAGATGAAGGCATTATAAAAAATTTCTATGTAAGTTGTTTTAAAGGTATTCAGCTAGCCAATAGCGTTATATCTTATGGAGACATAACGGAAGATTCCAGTGTACGACTGCAATATGTGGACGAAGCACGTTTTATCCGTGCATGGTATTATTTCCAACTAGTGCAACAGTTCGGGCCTGTAGCTTTGAACAAACAAATGTTTGACCATGCCGAAATGAGTCATGAACGTGCCAGTCTTGCAGATGTTTATAAGTTCATCATTGAAGAGTTTGAGTATCTAGCCTCTTCCGAATCCCATTTAATGGAACGTGCCAACTCCGGTGTAGGACGTGCCAATAAACGCGCAGCAACCTTTTACTTAGCCAAAACCTATCTGACTCGTGGATGGCTAGATGGCACTGATTACGAAGCCCAAGAAGAAAATATAGCTCAAAATTCAGACTTCGCAAATGCAGCTAAGTATGCCTTGGAAGCAATTAATGGCGAAATTCCTTTCCTCTCCATAGAAGAAGCTTTTGACGTAGAAAATGAAGAAAACAATGAAATATTCTGGAGCATACAGTTTAATTCGGCTGCTGTAGAAGATCCCGTAAAAGACGGTTCCTACCAACAAGCCCAATTCGGAGCTTATTTAGGTGGTTCCGAAAAACCAAGAAATAAGGCAATTGACGGTTGCTTTGCTCCTTCACTACGTCTACAGCAAATGTATAGTCGGGGTGATGCACGGTTGGAACAAACTTTTATGTTAGAATTCCATACCAGTTATTTCGACTATTACTCAGCACCGACTAGTTCTTCTATCATTTATTATTATGCTCCAGCATGGGCTACAGATGAAGATATCGCTGCCTGGAAAGCAGACGATCCTTATGGAATTAAAAAGAATACACTGGTAAGCAAAACAATAGCAGACGGTGGTATTGCTCCATCCAACGGTGCCCCAGCCACATACAAAGACCGTCGTTCACAAGACTACGGCAATGCTTGTATCAAGAAATTTGATGATTATTCAGAAACTTCTATTGCTAACCGTAATTCTACTTGCAGCATGCATGATGTGGTAGTAGCGCGCTTAGGAGAAACCTATCTGATTGCCGCCGAAGCCTATTTAAAAATGGGTAAAACAGAAGAGGCTGCACAAATGATCAATAAACTTCGTCAACGTCCAGGAACTATTCGTAAAGGATACACAACAGAAATGACTGTCACCAGCAACGATATTAATATTGATTTTATTCTTGATGAACGTGCTCGTGAATTAGCTGGAGAATATGTCCGTTGGACAGATTTGAAGCGTACTCACACTTTAGTGGAATATGCCACAAAATATAATGAAGACGGCATAAAAGAATCTGCTATGATAGGCCCTGATGGTAAATACAAGATTCTTCGTCCTATTCCACAAGCTGCCATTGATTTGAATCAAGCTAAAGTGACACAAAACCCTGGTTATTAAGTTAAAAAACATGCTGATGAAAAATTTTTTACTTATTCTTCTATACTTTATAAATAATGTATTAGTCTTGTCAGCTCAAGGTACTCCCGGTAAATGGGGAGATCAGGGCAATGGAACATACATAAATCCGATTTTAAATGCTGACTACTCTGACCCGGACGTTATCCGGGTCAGAGATAAATATTACATGATAGCTTCCGACTTTCATTTTCTAGGAATGCAAGTATTGGAATCTTCAGATATGATCAATTGGAAACTGATTTCCCAAATCTATCACCATTTTGATTTTCCCGGCTGGGATAACAACCAACAATATGCAGGAGGTTCATGGGCACCCTCAATTCGTTACCATGATAACAAATTCTGGGTCTTTTTCTGTACTCCCAAAGAAGGATTATTCATGTCAAATGCTGTCAATCCTTCAGGTCCTTGGAGCCCTTTACATTTAGTTAAGAAAGTAGAAAAATGGGAAGACCCTTGCCCCTTTTGGGATGAAGATGGTCAAGCATACCTAGGCCGGAGCCGTCATGGAGCCGGGCCTATCATTATTCATAAAATGAGTGCAGACGGTACACGTCTACTTGATGAAGGAATGACCGTATACACCGGACCTGTAGCCGAAGGAACAAAAATTTTCAAAAAAGATGGTTACTATTATCTCTCTATTCCGGAAGGAGGAGTAGGTACGGGATGGCAGACTATCCTCCGCTCAAAAAATATATATGGTCCTTATGAAAAGAAAGTAGTATTGGAACAAGGAAGTACTACGATAAACGGCCCTCATCAAGGAGCCATTGTCGATACTCCGGATGGTCAATGGGCTTTTTTTCATTTCCAACATCATCATGCCTTAGGCCGTGTAGTTCATCTTCAGCCCATGCATTGGGAAAACGATTGGCCCGTTATCGGAGTAGACTTTGATAGAAATGGAATAGGAGAACCTGTATATGTATGCCAGAAACCCATTGAAAGCAAAACCATATTCGCTCCGCAAACAGATGATGATTTCTCTACCCCCAACCTATCACTACAATGGCAGTTTAATCATAATCCGACAGACCACGCATGGTCCTTATCGGCACATCCAGGTTCACTCACTCTGAAAGCATTGAAATCTTCAACCTTCAGACTGGCACGCAACACCCTGACACAAAAGATTATGGGGAATATAAGTGAAGCTACAATAGCTATGGATTTTACAGAAATAGCTGATGGGCAACGATGCGGATTAGCTTGCATGGGAAAAGAAAATAAAGTTCTAGGTATCAAGATGGAGAAAGGACAAAAATATCTATACATATCCAATGACACAACAGAAATAAGTACAACTTTCCTAAACGGAAACCAGATTTATCTACGTGTATCCATCGACATGCTCAATCAAAAGTTCCAATATTTCTACAGTACAGATAATATACGTTTTATTCCTTATGGAACTTCCTTTTTTATTCCATTCGGTTTTTGGAAAGGTGCCCGCATTGCACTATATTGTTATAACAAAGAACAGGAAGCAGGAGCAACTTCATTTCAATGGTTCAAATACAAACATGACGGACCTCAAAATAAAATAGAAAATACAGCCGAACAGATTATTGCCAATATAGCGCGCACTTCATTTCCGCATAAGAAAATAAAAGTGATCTGCCCTGATTCCGCTTCCAACCAAAAAGGTCATTCACGCCAGTTAATACAGCGAGCAATAGACTCTTGTTCTTTGGCAGGCGGAGGACACGTTATAATTTCGAAAGGAATCTATTATTTAAAGGGAAATCTAGTACTGAAAAGTGATGTCAATTTACATTTAGAGAAAGACGCCTATCTACTTTTCAGCGGTAAGGCTGATGACTTTCTTCCTGAAGTATGGACACGTTGGGAAGGTACGGAACTATATGGACATTCTCCCATGATTTATGCCAAACATGCCACTAATATAGCCATTACAGGACAAGGTACCATAGACGCCCAAGGAGGACGGGAATTTGCTTCATGGTCTCAGATAGAGGTATCAGACAGAAATCGTCTGCGTAAAATGGGAGAAAAACTAATCCCTGTCACAGAAAGGATCTTTGGGAAAGGTACTATACTACGTCCCTCTTGCATACAATTCATGGGATGTTCTCGCATTTTAGTAGAAGGTATCACCATTAAGAATTCTCCTTTCTGGACTATTCATCCTGTATACTGTGACAATGTAATAGTACGAAGCATCACCATTGACAGTCACTATCCTAATAATGATGGATGTGATCCTGAATCAACTTCCAATGTATTAATAGAAGAATGTATTTTCCGCACAGGAGATGATGCCATAGCTATCAAAGCAGGCCGTGACGCCGACGGCCGTGAAATAGGACGCCCTTCAAAAAACATCGTCATTCGTAATTGTCTGTTCCAGTCTGAATGCAATGGATTATGTATCGGCAGTGAAATGTCAGGCGGTGTAGAAAACATATATATGGATAATATACAAATAGGAACGGTCAAGAATGCCCTTTATTTCAAATCCAACCGTGACAGAGGAGGATATATTCGTAATATACAAGTCAGCAATATTACTATAGAACGCTCAAAAGGGGCAGTGCTCCGTTTTGAAACCAATTATTTTGGTTTCCGAGGTGGCAGACATACCTCTCAATACGAGAATTTCCGCATCAACAATGTAAAGGCTGGCTGTTCCGACCATTATGCAATTTTTATAGATGGATATGAAGAAAAGCCTATCAAAAATATTGAGATAGAGCATTTCCATGTACAAAAGGCCCCTCATCCTTATTACTTAAGGTGTGTAGAAAACATCTGCCTCAAAGCTACTTTTGTAAATGGACAAAACTTACCGGAATATCCGAAAAAACAAAAAGAACGTGTAATACTAGATGTTTACTGATTCTTCACAAAATCTGTATAATAGAATAAAAGTTCTGCAAACAGAACTTTTATTCTATCTATATGCATATCTTATTCCAAACACTCATCAAGTTCACCTATCAACTCTTCTTTATCAAGATGCCGCCCGATAAAAACTATTTTCTGCATACGGTCTCCATATTTATCATCCCAATCCCGCAACAAGCCGGGCTCCTGACGCATTACCTCCATCAGTTCTTCTTCAGGTGCCGTAGCATACCATAAACCAGCTTCCTTCAACTTTTTCTGCACACCAGCCTGCTCAAAAAGAAAAGACATATCACGATTATTGCTGAAATAACAGACTCCTTTTGCACGAATGATATTACGACTCCATCTGGTTGATACAAAACGATCGAATTTATGGATATCAAAAGCCGGACGACGATAATACACAAAAGTACTGATACCATATTCATCCACTTCACTACCCTCATGATGATGATGGTGCGCGTGTTCCTCCGCTTCTTTTTTCTGCTCTTCCGTAAGGGCGCTCTCTATTCCACGTATCCAACCGGCAGAAGTGGCAGTACGTTCAAAGTCAAATACTTCAGTATAGATTATCTTATTCAAATCCACATCAGCATAATCACATTCTATTATTTCAGCTGCAGGTTGCAATGTACGGATAATCTGTTTGATACGTTCCAATTCGTCATGTTTCACTTCTGAGACCTTATTCAATAATACAACATTACAAAATTCAATCTGTTGGATAATCAGATTTTCAATATCCTCTTCGTCAATACCTTTACGGGTCAAATCGTTGCCACAAGAAAACTCACTTTGCAGACGTAAGGCATCTACCACAGTCACAATACAATCCAAACGACATCCCCCGTACGTATTCTCCATACTTGAAATAGAACAAATAGTCTGTGCGATAGGAGCTGGTTCACAAACACCACTTGCCTCAATCACAATGTAATCAAAACGCTCCAACTTCATAATATCATCTATCTGCTCCACCAAATCCATCTTCAGAGTACAACAGATACAACCGTTCTGAAGTGCTACCAAGCTTTCGTCTTTCTTTCCTACAATCCCTCCTTTCTGTATGAGATCAGCATCAATATTCACCTCACCGATATCATTGACAATAACCGCAAACTTAATACCACGTTTATTAGAAAGAATATGGTTCACTAATGTCGTTTTTCCACTGCCTAGATAACCGGTCAAAAGCAGTATAGGAATTTCTTTTACTCTCATATAAAATTCAATATTACTTTCACAAAGGTATAGAATGATTAATTTCCAAACAATAGAAAACATCTTTTTATACCTTATAAACAAAAAATACTCTTCACATACCACCCAGTTAGAATCTATTAAAATTTAATTCGCAGTGCAATATTTTTCAAAAAATGCTTTAAATATTCCAAGAGTATAACTATATTTCGCAAAACAAATTTATAATAACAATGAGAAACAAATTAGCACAAAAAATCAAATTAGGCGCAGCCTTGTTATTGATGGCGGGAACTTCAGCCCTCGCACAAATCTCCAATCAAATTTATATCCCTACTCCTGAAAATATAAAAGCACGGCAGGAATTTCAAGATAATAAATTCGGCATATTTCTTCATTGGGGCATTTACAGTATGACCGCTCAAGGAGAATGGTATATGAACACTCACAACATCAACCGTGATGAATACGCCAAACTGGCATCCGGATTCTATCCTTCGCGCTTCAATGCTGCCGAATGGGTTTCTGCCATCAAAACCTCCGGAGCCAAATATATCTGTATCACCAGTCGACACCATGACAGTTTCTCAATGTTTGATACAAAAGAATCCGATTTTAATATCGTAGACGCTACTCCTTTCAAACGAGACGTACTAAAAGAACTGGCAGAAGAATGTCAAAAACAGGGCATCAAACTCCATTTTTATTATTCGCATTTGGACTGGTTTCGTGACGACTATCCGGAAGGAAACACCGGACATGGGACAGGACGTCCCAAAGGACACGGAAACTGGGAAAGTTACTACAAGTTTATGAATAAACAGCTGACCGAGCTTTTGACTAACTATGGCCCCGTCGGCGCCATTTGGTTTGACGGTATTTGGGATCAACCTACCAACTTCAATTGGCAACTGGAAGAACAATATGCATTAATTCATAAACTGCAACCATCCTGTCTAATAGGCAACAATCATCATCGAACTCCTTATGCAGGAGAAGATTTCCAAATGTTCGAACGTGATTTGCCCGGTGAAAACAAAGCCGGTTTTTCAGCAGGACAAGGAATAAGTGAACTCCCTTTAGAAACTTGTGAAACAATGAACGGAATGTGGGGCTACAGAATTGAAGACCAAAATTACAAATCCCCCAAAGAGTTGATACACTATTTGGTTAAGGCAGCCGGAAAAAATGCAAATTTGCTAATGAATATTGGACCTCAACCCAACGGAGAATTACCCGCTACAGCTATAGAGCATCTGAAACAAGTGGGTAAATGGATGAATCAATATGGAGAGACGATTTATGGAACCCGTGGTGGTGATGTAGCTCCTCACACATGGGGAGTATCAACCCGCAAAGGTGATCGTTTATTCATCCATATACTAGATTTGCAGGATAATGCACTTTATATACCTCTAAAGGCAAAAGTAAAGAAAGCAATACAGTTCATTTCCAGAACTCCACTTTCTTTCAAACAGGAAAAAAACGGCATATTAATAAAACTGCCTCAAGTACCTGATGACATAGATTATGTAATAGAATTAGTCATTAAACAATAAAATAACATTCATCTTTAAACAAGCATCTTTACGTAAAAAACAAGAATTTCCGATGCAAAAGAGAGAAATGTATTCTACACACATCAGAAAAGAAACATGAGTAACCGCATACATTACTCTTCTAAAAAAGAATTCGTCCTTGGATTATTGAAGCCCAAGGACGAATCACTCTTAGTTTGTGGAGCTGGAGGGAGTCGAACCCTCGTCCAAACGAGGAAGCCATACGCTTTCTACATGCTTATCTTCGCCTAAATTTTCGAGTATAAGCAGGACCGAAGCCACCAACTTATACCTTATCCTCTAAATTTTCGTAAGAGACATGAAGCGGATCTCTAACTATTCCCGATTTTACTGCACCACTTGATCAAACGCTTCGGAACAAGAGCTTTTGAGTGATGTCTCGTTTCCACCACTTTGGCAGAAATAAAGCTAATCTACTATGATTCGATTAAGCAGCAAGAGCATAATTTTCGTTGCCAGATAAAATTTTGAAAACTGGGATTATAGTGCCAATCAACCACGCACTGCATGCTTACATACCACTTAGCCACGCTGTCAAATCCAGTCAACCCCGTACTGGTAACTCATAAAGAGGTTACAAATATACACACACTTCTGTTAATATCCAATTATTTATTCGTTTATTTAGCGCATTTTAATAAGAACAACGTATCTTTGAAAATAATTTTTCTAATACTAACAGATCAGACAATATGAACAAAAAATTAATGGTATTGTGTATGAACAGTATGATACTGGGAGGCTGTATACCCTCTCCCAAGAAACAAACAGAACCAATTACAGTTGAAAAAAATCCGAATATGATGTATATGTTGGTAGGTAGTTATGCAACTCCAGATGAAGAAGGTATCAAGGTTTATAACTTTGATGAGCAAACTGGCAACTCCCAATATATCAGCGGAATAAAAGGAATATCCAACCCTTCTTTCCTCATTCCGTCGGCTGATGGAAAAAGAATATATACTGTAGGGGAGGATGCCGGAAAAAGTTCTACCGCCAATGCCATCAAATTTGATAAAGAACAAAAGAAACTAACCTTGCTTAATTCTCAACCCACTGACGGCGGCGCACCTTGTTATATAACTCTCAGCCCATCGGAAAAATTTGTCTTGACAGCAAATTATATGGGAGGTAGCATTACCGTTTTCCCACTAGATAAAGACGGAAAATTAAAATCCGAGACACGCCTTATTTCCTTTACCGGAAACAGTCTTGACAAAGAGAGGCAAACACAACCACATCTACATTGTATAAAATTCACTCCAGACCATAAATATCTACTTGCCAGTGATTTAGGGACAGACCAGATTCATGTATTTCCTGTTAGTGAGAATGTAACTGATGGCGTATCCCATTCCTTACTGAACGAATCTGAAGAATTTAATATAAAAGTAGAATCAGGATCAGGGCCACGCCACATTTGTTTCCATCCGAACCAAAAATTCGCTTATCTGATTAACGAAATCTCAGGAAAAGTTATAGCTTTCTCTTACGACAAAGGAAAATTAAACGCCATACAATATATAGAAGCTGACACAGTGGGTGCCAAAGGTAGCGGAGATATCCACATTTCACCCGATGGAAAATTTCTGTATGCATCCAACCGCTTAAAAGCAGACGGTATCGCTATCTTTTCCATAAATCAGGAAGAAGGGACATTAACAAAGACAGGTTATCAGCTGACTGGTATCCATCCACGTAATTTTATTATCAGCCGGAACGGGCGATACCTGTTGGTGGCCTGCAGAGACAGTAACTCTATACAAGTATTTGAAAGAGATTCCCAAACAGGATTACTGAAAGACACAGGCAAGACAATAAAAACCAATAAACCTGTATGCCTGAAGTTTACCTTTTAAACAGGAAACATAGTCTTTAATAAAATAAACTGCTGCCTTCATTGTATGTATTGGAGACAGCAGTTATTTTATTAAAGACAAAACGAATCTTTATACATAAGTTTCCAAGAACTTAACATGACCTTCCACGGTTACTTTCACTTCTTTTGTTGTGGCAGGGAAAAGGATAGATTCACCGGCTTGCAATTCCAATGAGTTACCATCCCCATCAGTTACCGTACATATACCTTCCATACAAATATAAATTACAAATGAATCCAGTTCACTATAATCTATCGTCATATTTTCAGTCAAATCATAAACAGAAGTAGTGAAATACGGACAGGTAACCAACTCGACAGACTCATTCTGTTTCGGAGTATAATGAGTACGATAATCCTCTTCTACAGAATAATCTATGGCATCTTTTGACAATTCTGTATGCAGTTCACGAGTATTACCATTCTTATCCTTACGATTGAAATCATAAATTCGGTAAGTCACATTCGAGGTCTGCTGAATCTCAGCAATAAAGCATCCGGCTCCAATACTATGGATACGTCCTGCAGGCAAGAAAAACACATCACCCGATTGTACGGCATAATCAGCCAATGCATCACAAATCGTATTATCAGCAATCATTGCAGCATATTCATCGGGAGTAATCTTTTTACTTAGTCCCGAACGCAGATGTGCTTTCCCCCCGGCATTGTCAATAACATACCACATTTCAGTCTTGCCCATCGAATTATGACGCTTCTTTGCCAGTTCATCATCCGGATGCACTTGTATAGAGAGGTCGTCACAAGCATCAATGAATTTGATCAACAAAGGAAAATTATCTCCAAAACGCTGATAATTACTTTCTCCTACCAGAGATCCTTTATATTCTTTTACCAACTGGCTCAAATTTTTGCCGGCTTCAGTTCCATTAGCAACAACAGACTCATCGCCCGGAACATTAGAGATTTCCCAACTTTCACCAACCTGAGGCTGTTCAATATTCAGATGCTTGAACGGGATAATCTTTTCTCCACCCCAAATGGTGGATTTCAGAATGGGGTTAAATTTAAATGGATACATAGGTGTATTAATTAATAGTTTCTAGGTTTGGATACAAAAATAAGGGAATTCTATGACTTTACCGCATAGAATCCCCTAAAATTAACAGCTATGTGTGTGTATATTCAAAGGTGTATTAGTAGTCTGTATTATTAGGATCGAAGTTAGTCCAGCTATCCAACCAATTATCATCTGTTCCAAACGCTCCGATATATTCTACTTTCTCAAAACCACTGCTCAACAGTGCGTCATTAAATGAAGCGGCTGTCAACACAGGACTACCTGCATCCGGCATATAATTAACACCGATATTACGCCCGTCCTTGAATTTCAACTCATTGACATCAGTCAATACTTTATTTCCTTTCTGAGCCTTAAAAAAAGTAGAAGAGTAAGACTCTTGTCCAGCATCAATGATTTGCTTGTTCACGGCATCATAAAGCACATCATCATATATTTTGTTGGCATCAGAACCGACCGCCGTCATACCTGCAAACCAAATATTCTCCAACTTTATGTTTCCTGCCTTGGTCATCTCAACTGTATTACCTTTCTCACCATCAATAATTAAACCGACAGGATATCCCACAGCTACTGAATTAAAGCAATTCAAACGACTGGAACGTCGGATCTGCATAGCAGACTGGAACTTACCTAAAGCTGAACCGTTATTAGGATTGAAGCTACCACCGGTAATATAGCTCTCATTATTAACAAAGTTGGCATCACGCCCCAACGGTCCGATAAAAGTGACATTACTAAATACGGCTGTCGTATAGGGTTCTATCAATGAGGCGTCTCCACAATTATCCGACTCAAAACCATTAGACTGAGAAGTATCTGCGATTCTCGGGTCACGGATTGAAAGACAATACTGGACTTTACCGGAGAAGCCATTATCTGTATCAAATTCATCGTCCCATCCATTATAAGCCACTAGATATTTACAATTTACATTACCTCCAAACCATTCGTAAGAGTCGTCATTGGAATATGATACCTGTAAATGATCAATGGTAGTCCCACTACCTACAGATCCAAAAGTTATACCATTAATTTCCTTATCTTTTTGAAAAGGATAACCAGCAAATTCCACACGTACATATCTTAATATACCTGAATTGTCAGCATCATCATTTCCTCCATGTTTAGTACGCGGACCTCCTTCAATCTGCTGATTCAACACTCCCTGATTGTTCTTGGCATTACCACAAATAATCAATCCCCCCCAATCTCCCGGTTTACGCTGGCCTTTAGGCTGTTCAGAGGTAAAGACAATCGGAGCATCTTTAGTACCCTCGGCTATTAGTTTGCCACCCGGTTCTACAATCAAGGCAGCCTGTGTATCTTTATCCCCTTTGATAACAGTTCCCGGTTCGATGGTCAATACCGACCCAGTCCCCACATAAATCCATCCTTTCATCAGGTAAGTTCCTTTAGACAAAGTCTGTGTACCTTTAAAAATAAACTCCTGATCTCCATTTCCTATCACGGTACCTTTGGCATTCTCAGTTTTATCATCATTAAATAACAAGTGGTCACATGTTTTAATAACTCCCTCAGTCCCCCATACATAAGGAGCTTCGGCATTTCCACCGTTGCCATTACCGTTTCCTGTATCAGTTTCCGGATCATCACTGCTACAAGCAACCATTCCCCCCAGCATTATTGCTGAGAATACGTAAATCATAAACTTGTTAGTTCTCATTTCCATTTGTTTATTGGTTAATAATGAAAGATTCATTCTATTTTAAAACGTATAGTTAATGTTCAAATTGAAATTACGCCCTGATTTGTATTGACGGGTAATTTGCTCCACTTTTCCATGTCTAGTTTCTTCAAATTGCTTAAAAGAAACTTTCTCCGCCAACAAATCGCGTACAGCAACCTTTATTTCCAGATTACCGATTTTTTTCGAGACACTTAAATCTACTGCATTACGGGGCATTTCATAAGAATCGGGTACTCTTACTTCATTGCCTGCAGTTCCCAAACTACGGCCTACACCAATAATACGCTTACCGATACGGTTATAAAGCAATGCAGCATTCCATCCGCTATCGGCATGTTGATAGAAAAAACCGGCATTAATCAAATATGGAGATTGACCTTGCATCGGACGGTCCTCCTCTTTGGCTCCCGGCTCAAATTTCACTTTACTTTTAATTAAGGCCCCGTTCAGACTAAGACTAAAATTACGCATACCTATAAAATCCAGATTTTTGCGGATATCCACCTCTACCCCATAATTATCCGCTCCTTTGGCATTGACATACGAATAGATAAGGTCTGTGCCTCCGGATACAGTATAAGTCCATTCAATAGGATTTTTAAACCTTTTATAGAAAAGAGAAACAGAAATCAGCTCTCCACTGCTGGGATAAAGTTCATAACCAAAATCTAAATTATCAATATAAGCAGGCTTTAAATTATAATTACCTTGTACATTACTGGCAAGATCAAAATCATAATATACAGAAGAAGAAACCTCCCGAAATTCCGGACGATTCACAGTACGTCCATAAGATAAACGGAACTGCTGCTTATCATTCAGACGATAAGCCACATTTACAGACGGGAAAAAGTCATTATACGTGTAAAACACGCTAGTGGGGCTTTCCTCGTTTTTCTGTGTATGGCTAACCAGCTCCATTCTATTATGTTCAAAACGAACTCCTGCGTATACATTCAATTTGCCCAATGGAAGATTGGTCCCTACATAACCGGCACTCAAGAGATTATTGCCTTCGTAATTATTGCGCCAATCCACTTGTTCCAATAAATAAAGTCCATTCTCCCCATAATTCTTCTCTTGTAATAATTCATTAGGGACATTCATTACTTTATAAGCACTCGGCAAACCATTTTTCCAACTATAAATAAAAAAACGGGTATTATATTCACGAGCACGATACTCCGTGTAAGCTCCAGCCTTCAGGCTAGGAGTAAAAATCCCGAAAGAAAAATCGTGCTGATAATTGATGTTAGCCGACAAAATATGTTCATCCAATCGGGAAAACTCCCGATTAATCTCATTCAAGTTCTCTACTTCCAACTGATTGGTCTCTTCATTGAGTACGGTAGTATATCGACGGCGGTCTGGCATATTCCGATTGGCATAAGAATATCCAGTACTCCAATCCAACTTATCGGCATCACCCAATGTATGTTTCCCCGTAAATTGACCATTATAAGTGGTACGACTCTGATAATAATATTCCGCGCTCTCTTCATAATCACTTTGTGCATCTGTCCCCTTACGATAAGTATAGCGGTCTTTCCCTAATTGATTAAAAATATTCTTAAACTCATAGCGGCTGTTACCACTGGCAGGTACATAAGTAAAATTCAGCATAGTTCCTATACGAACATTATGATTATATTGGTCATCTATACTTTTACGTAAATAATTAGAACAGTCGTGGGTCGTATCATAAGCACCAAACAAATTGTTATCCATATCCAGATATGTCTTATAGCTATTACTATAGTTCACTGTTCCTAACATAGCCAAAGTACGTCCGCTACTATCCACCCAGCGACGGCTGAAATTCATATTCATGCTAAGATCTGCCAAGGGCCTACGATCTTTAACGGTCCAGTCATTGTTCAACCCATTATTTAATAAATCATAGCCGTTATTTATCGGATTAAGCACAGCATTGATTCCACCTTTCAAGCTACGAAAGCCATTATCGAAACCTAGAAAATCTGTGCCACTTCCTTTATTATACAGAAACTTTTTAAAATGAGTCTGATCATTTAAACTAGTTCCAACCGAAATAGTAAACAGATTACTGCTAGGAACATCTTTGGTATTCACTAAAATAAAACCACCACTGAAATCAGCTGGATATTCCGGTGCAGGTGATTTCACTACCAACATATTATCCAACTGCGACGATGGAATAATATCGAAAGAGAAAGCACGCGCATCGGCTTCTGAACTAGGCACGGCACTATTATTAATCCACACATTATTATACCGTTGTGAAAGCCCACGTACCATAACGAATTTCTCCTCAATTATACTGATACCCGACACACGGCGAATCACTTCCGAAGCATCTTTATCTTGCGTCTTGGTAATCTGCTGGGCAGAAACTCCCGTTTGCATAACCAAGCTGGTACGTTGTTGGGTAATTATAGCATTCTCCGTATTCTTTTTAGCATCCGCTACAACCACAACTTCTCCTAATTGTTGATTATCCTGTTCTAGTTCTACTTTTATTTCGAACATACCATTTATTGTAACCTCAACAATCTGTGTACAATAAGACACATAAGATATAATAAGCTTGTACGTTCCATTTCTTAATCCCGCAAGTTCAAAATTACCATCCACATCAGTAATAGTTCCTATATTTGTACCACTTAACTGTACGGCAGCACCAATAAGTGGCTCTTTAGTCGCTTTATCTGTTATAGTTCCTCGCAAAACGGCCGCCTGTACGGTCAATGCCAGCATCAAAAGAATTATCATAAGGCTAATGCCTTTCATCTGAATTTTCATCATACTTTTACCTTGTTATTTTTCCGATGGCAAAGATCAGATAAAAGCATTACATGTATAATACATCTGCATGATGCTCCTTTTGCATATTTATTTCAATGACATTTCATTGCATTTTGTTGAAAAAGCTCCTACCTTTACAAATAAATTGTAAAATAGAGAAAGAATATGAGAAGTTTTGCATCTGACAATAATTCAAGTGTACATCCCCGTATCATGGAAGCATTAATGAAGGCCAATAACGGACATGCACTTGGCTATGGAGATGACCCGTGGACAGAAGAAGCCGCCCACAAAGTGAAAGAACAATTTTCACGTCCATGTGAAGCACTGTTTGTTTTTAATGGCACAGGCAGTAATACTATGGCGTTGCAAATGATGACCCGTCCTTACCATATTATCTTCTGTGCCGACACAGCTCACATTGCTGTAGATGAATGTGGTGCCCCCAGTAAAGCGACTGGCTGTTTCATGCGCACAATTCCTACTCTGGATGGCAAACTGACTCCGGAATTACTAAAACCATTTATGGTTAACTTTGGTATAGAACACCATTCTCAGCCCGGAGCAATTTACCTAAGCCAATGTAGTGAGTTGGGAACAATTTACAAACCAGAAGAAATATGCGCATTGACAGAATTTGCACACCGACATGGACTGTTTGTGCATATGGACGGCGCCCGTATCTCTAATGCCGCGGCAGCATTGGGAATGAGTCTTGATGATATATCAGGAGCTTGCGGAGTCGACACATTGACTTTGGGAGGAACAAAGAACGGACTGATGGGAGCCGAATGTGTCATGATTTTCAATCAAGATTTGATAAAGGAAGCGCGTTATGCCAGAAAACAAGCCTGCCAATTGGCCAGCAAAATGCGTTATATCTCTTGCCAGTTCACAGCCTTCCTTGAAGATAACCTATGGCTAACATGCGCACAACATGCCAACGCAATGGCGCAACGCTTGTACAAGGAACTTTCCACAATGCCTGATATAAAGTTTACCCAAACGGTGGAAAGCAACCAATTATTCTTCATCATGCCACGTGAAAAAGAAAATAAGCTACAAAAATATTATCATTTCTACTTTTGGAACGAAGCCATAGGAGAAATGAGACTTGTTACCTCTTTCGATACAGAAGAAGAAGATGTAGACAAACTGATAGCTTGCATAAAGGCGCTATAATCATCTTCCGTTTCT
>NZ_JBCOCI010000064.1:0-28590 GCF_040929485.1 Phocaeicola sp. RTP21198st1_B8_RTP21198_201120
AAAATCCTGAGCAACTTTTTGTTGCTCAGGTACTTAAAAAGTTTAATTTATAATAGTGTTGCGGAATTAAGGTTAAAGAATAATTAGACAATGAAAAAAAATTTATTTTATTACCTGTTTACAGTGATTTGTTCGGTGACATTGTTTGCATCGTGTAGTGATGATGATGAAAAAGTGGTAAATCCTGTGCCTCAGACAACTTTTACTGGTGAAAACGGTTTGCAACTTACATATAATGGTGCGCCGATGCTGGGTAAGAAAGTTACTTTTACTCCCGATGCAACCAATGCTCAGAAGGCAACTCTACGTTTGGAAGGGGAATTTGACTTAAATGGCATCTTGGGGAAAGCAAAGAGTGCTGCAGCTCGTGAAGAGGTATCGATGCCTACTGCTCCCGGTGTGTTACCAGGAAGTCCGGTGGTTACCTTGCCGGTTGATTTGACTATCAATGGTGATCAATGTTCTTTTGCCGGTACATCAGAAACAGATTATTGTACTTTCTCTTATAAAGGTGAGGTTTCAGCCGGAGCTATGGAGCTGGCTTTGAGTGAAGTGAAATTGAAGAATGCGAAACTGGCTGGAATGACTTGGAAGTTGAAACCGTATAACCAGGAAGTAGAAGAGTCGGATCCTGTTCGTCTGGTATGGGAGTCAGAAAAAGGAATTCCTCTTTTCGGTTCTTTTGAAATACCGGTTGAGTCGGTTTTGAAAATCGCATTACGCATGCCGCTGATTGCTGTTGGAGCAGAAAATAAAGTTTCCGCTACTGATATGTTGGGAACAGTTTTGCAGGATGTCACTTTCATGGAAGACGGTAACATCGTGGCTACTTATAAAGATGCTGCTAATGGTGGTACAGAATGGACGAAGTCTCCTGTAAACTTGGCTCAATACGTAGTAGAGAATGACAATCAGATAAAGGTGTTTCTGAATCCTGCTGCTATCATCGCTGCTGTCAATAATGCAGGGAGAGCTGTTGATATTCAGACAGTTATCCAGCAGGCCATTCAAATGTTGTATCCTATGTTAGTGAATGGTGTACCTGTAGCTTTTGAACAAACAGAGGATGCTTTAAGTGTATATCTGAATACAGAATTACTGTTGCCTTTGTTGAAAACACTAGTTGTTCCTTTGCTGTCAGACGAAGAAGTGGTTGCTATGCTGGTGGAATTGATGAAAAAAGACCCTGATTTCGGTGATATGGCTGGTTTAGCTGAGCCAATGTTGAAAGCTTTTCCTGAGATCATAGAATCTACTACTAAAGTGGAGATTGGTTTGAACTTTGTTAAGTAAAGAAGAAAAGCTGAAATTATTTGTATAGTAGTAAGGCGAAGAGAGCTACCTCTCTTCGCCTTTTTTCATAGTTATTTTTATTTTTGTATTTCACCTTCGATTACCTGAGCAAAGTTTTTTTATTTTCTACTACAACTAGGATCACCTGTAAAAATATGAGAAGTGTAATGGACACACTGTTTTTCTCATATCAGAAAATGGATTTTTGTACGTATATCTGTATAGAATTATATAGACGTATGTGAAATCTTATATGTCTCAAATAAAATTCTACATCAAAGATAAGGACGTTTTTTAAAAAGATCAAGAGCTTTTAAAAAGATCAAGAGCTTTTTTAAAAACGTCTTGATCTTTTTTACTACTACTGGGACTTTGTAAGCTATCATTCTGTGGAAGTACAAAGTCTTTATGCGTATTATTGCGAGGAAAAATCCTGAAAATATCTACTTTGTATCAAGTCGAAACAACTTATAAAAAAGAATATATAGCTGAAAACAAGTAGATTACGAGAATATCTGTTTCGGAACGTAATGAGGGCATGAGAGTATAAGTGAGAGCATATATTATTACTACTTATGTATAAGTCATTTATAATTAACATATTATACATGTAGTGAGAGCATGAGGGTATAAACGTCCCCAACTTTCTAGAGAAAAAAACTGATATGTCAAGAACACTTCTAAAAGTTGCCGGAGAACAAAATGATCCTTTAAGAGTAAAAGTCTTCCCTCATGATTTTGTAAATAAACCACTACTCCTCCTTATCCTACTTCAGAAATGTGTTGTTTATCGGGAAATTGAAGTAAGATAAGGGGGAGTAGAATAACAAATCTTCAGTGGTGGAAAACTTTTGGATTAGAACGCATACCCGAATCCTACATTCAGGTAGATGGCATACATATCAAAAGTAACGGTCTTGAAATCTTTGTTGAATATATCGTTCAGGCCCCAATTCAGGTCGGCGTGTACCTTCAGGTGCTTGAACGCTTTCCAATCCACACCTGCCTGAACTCCCCATTGGAACTTGCGTAGATCGCCGGAGAAGTCGTAAGTAGCAATGGCTCCGTTGGTGAAATTTATCTTGTCTCCGGTGGGATTGGTTTCACGTAAATAGCCTTCATATACATGACCACTGAAATCTCCGTCCATCAGATAAGAAAAGTACGGACCGAGTTTCAGCGTGGTGCGTGGATTCAGTTTGTAGGCTGCTAGTACGGGGATGGTGATGTAAGAGTTCTGTACTTTGGTGCGTACTCCTCCGGTCCAGTTTCCTTTTAGGCGGTTTCCGTCATAGCCTATGATTTCCATATTGTAATTCTTCACAGTTGCTTTGGTACGCATGCCTTTATTTTCCAAACGCAGTCCAGTGATGATCCCCCATTTTTTTTTCGAGTCCAGCCACTTGGTCATGTTTCCCTCGATAGTGATAGACAGGGTTGGATTATATCCGTCTATGCTGCGTATTTCTTCGGGGAAAGGCAATGGGGCGGTACCTCCTAGGTTGACTCCCGCTTTGATTTCGTACTCCCAACCATGCAATGCTGCATTGATGATTGTTTTGTTTCTGTTTGTCTGCGCATACAGTCCGAGGCTTACCAAAGCCAGTATCAGGGTTAATGTATATTTTTTCATATCTGTTTTTATCTAAGTGGTTGTTTGCATACCAGTTCCAGGTCATCAATAAGCAGGGTGCTACCCGGTGCGCCTTGGAATACATCACCGTCCTTGCTTGCCGACAGGACAATGCTGACGTTGTATCCTCCGTTTGCCAATTTTTGAGGATCTATTGTTTTTCCATAATGCTCATAGTCGAATTCCAGTTCAAAGCGGGTCCATTCGCTTGTTTCATGCGTGTCGGTTATGACAGCAGCGGCTACCATGTTTTCATGCTCGTAATTGTTCTTTGTGATATGACCGTCCAGCATCTGCACATCTTTGGTCTTTTCGTAAAACAGGGCATAGATATTGAAAACGTCTTTTCGGTTAGTATATTCTCCGTTCTCATAGAATTTTGGTCCTGCCTTGTATTTGTAGTAGCCGACCAATTTAATGGGTTCGTAATAGAAGGTTGTTCCGAATTTGGTTGCAGACAACGCATCGCTCATGGCGGAGCCTATGTCGAAACTGCCAATGAACAGGTTACCTGCTGCAATGGGCATACCTACCAGAGTCCCCAAGCTTCCTGTCTCGCGAGTAATCAGTTGCAAGCAGTTACCTGTGCGGCCGTTTGGACTGATGCTGGTGGGGAAGTCATTCGGAGCGTAACCGCTTCCGGTTAAGGCAAATCCCTGATTGCCACTGGACCATGTCAGTGTGGAGTAGCCAGAGGCTGCTTCGTATAGCACATAATATTCATTTTTATTATAAGGTACAGTTTTTACGTTTTCAAAGTTAAAGACCGTCGGGATACTTTTGGTTTCTGGATAATGGATATTGATAGCGTAGGTGCGGTGCCAATTCTTGTCCTCAGATGTTACAGTATAGCGCACTGGGTTGGTGAAGTTCTGTGTGCTTCCGCTGGCCGGTTCGATAGATGCTCCTTCAGTCAGCTCGAAAGTGGGGGCTAGTCGGGTCAAGTCGGTGCCGTTGTTTACTTCTATGTAAATAGGGTAAGCATTCAGGCTTTTGTCGTAAGGACGGTTATAGTCAATGTCTGTACCTGTTAGCATCTCGGCAGGGAGGATGCAGCTCAAGATGTCCGCTTCCGCATTGGGGGCTTCGTCCTTGATACAGGAGGTGCAAAGGAGCAGTCCTGTTACTGTGCAGGTGAATAAGTTTTTCAGCTTCATGAATTTGTAATTTAATAGTTGTTCTTATACATAACAGATTGCAAAGGTACTGATTTTCCGTGAAAGTGTTTGCATTCAAAATAGAAAGGTGCGGAAAATTGTCTTTCCCGCACCTTGAACTGCAAATATACTTAATAATAAAGGAATGGTTTTTATTAAACAATACCTTGAGCCATCATAGCTTTGGCTACTTTCATGAATCCTGCTACATTAGCACCTTTCACATAGTTTACATAACCGTCTGCTTCAGTACCATATTGTACACAAGCTTCATGAATATTTTTCATGATACTTTTCAATTTTTCATCTACTTCTTCTTGACTCCAGCTTAGTTTGATAGAATTTTGAGTCATTTCCAATCCAGATACAGATACGCCGCCTGCATTGGCTGCTTTGCCCGGGGCATACAGGATTTTGGCTTCTTGGAATACGCGGATAGCTTCAGGGGTAGAAGGCATGTTTGCACCTTCGCTGACAGCTATGACACCATTGGCAACCAATTGTTTGGCTTCATCACCGTTCAATTCGTTCTGAGTGGCAGAGGGTAATGCGATATCTGCCTTTTCACTCCAAGGACGAGCGCCTGCTACATATTTGCAACCATATTTTTCAGCATATTCACGAATACGTCCACGGTATAAATTTTTCAGTTCCATGATGAAATCCAATTTTTCACGGTCTATTCCATCCGGATCATAGATGTAACCATCTGAGTCGGACATGGTAACTACTTTACCGCCCAACTCTATTACTTTTTCTACCGTGTATTGAGCTACGTTACCTGAACCTGAAACCAAACAAGTTTTTCCCTTCAGGTCTGTGCCTTTGGTTTTCAGCATTTCCATCAAGAAATAGATATTACCATATCCGGTTGCTTCAGGGCGAATCAGAGAACCACCGAATTCGCGACCCTTGCCGGTCAGTACACCGGAGAATTCATGAGAGAGTTTCTTGTACATGCCGAACATGAAACCTACTTCACGGCCACCTACACCGATATCACCTGCAGGTACGTCAGTCTCAGGACCGATATGACGCCATAATTCTAACATGAACGCCTGACAGAAACGCATTACTTCAGCGTTTGATTTGCCACGCGGAGAGAAGTCGGAACCTCCTTTGCCACCACCCATCGGAAGAGTAGTTAGTGAATTTTTGAATGTCTGCTCGAAGGCAAGGAATTTCAAAATTCCCAAGTTTACAGAAGAGTGAAAACGGATACCACCTTTGTAGGGACCAATGGCATTATTATGTTGTACGCGGTAACCCATGTTTGTCTGGATGTTACCTTTGTCATCCATCCATGTTACACGGAATTGATACACACGATCAGGAATACACAAACGTTCAATCAGGTTTACCTTATCGAATTCGGGATGTTTGTTGTATTCTTCTTCGATTGTACTTAGTACTTCCTCTACCGCTTGATGATATTCAGGCTCATTGGGGAATCTTCTTTTCAGATCTTCTAATACCTTAGCTGCATTCATAATCTACTTCTTTTTATAATTGTTAATTAATTCTTCTTGTTTCTTTTGATGGCGCAAAATTATAGATAAAAATTGAAATGTGCAACAAATTATAAAGAAAATGCATGTAAAAATATCAATCTGTACAAAATGTAAGCTAAAAAGCGGATAAAAGATTATTTTTCTCTTTCCTTGAGATATTTTAATAGTGGAATAAAGACTAAAGCTCCCGAAATGATAATGGATAGTATTAAAGGACCGTCAATATGTTCGCTTCCTGTTAGAATAATATAGCAAATGGTAATCCATAATAGGGCTAGGATTACGATTTGTGGGAGGGAAAGCGGTTTTCTTCTCATAGTATTGTTTTAACGAATTGAATATAATTTCACCACAAATTGCATTGATTTACACAGATAGAATTTGCTGGTACTAATAACTAATAATCTGTGTAAATCTATGCAACCTGTGGTGAATGTTATTTATTTTTCTTTCTTTTTCTTGTCAACGATAGCGTCAATAACCGCAACCGCAGTGATGTTTACGATATCGCGTACGGAAGCTTCACAATCAGTGAAATGGATAGGTTTGTTCAATCCCATTTGTATCGGGCCGATTACCTCAGTTTCACTCATAGACTGAATGAGCTGGTAGGTAGCATTGGCGGAACTTAGATTCGGGAATACTAACGTGTTTACTTCTTTACCTTTCAAACGTGTGAAGGGATATTTCTCATCACGTAATTTAGTGTTCAGTGCAAAATTGACCTGCATCTCACCATCTATAGCCAGTTCCGGATATTCTTTCTGCATGTAGTCCACCGCATCATGTACTTTAGCCGGGCTGCCTTCTGTATCTGAGCCGAAGTTGGAGTAAGACAGCATGGCCATTGTCGGAGTGTGATTAAAGAATTCTACCGTTTTCTTTGACAATTTAGCGATGTCAATCAGCGTGTCGGTGTCCGGGTGACGGTTAATCAGAGTATCGGCTACAAAGTAAGTACCTTTCTTTGAATTCAAGATATGCATTGTACCGAAATGTTTATATTCCGGTTGGATGCCGATAACTTCTTTCGCTACCTTGATCGTGTTGGAATATTTGGTATATAGTCCGGTGATGAATGCATCGGCCTCTCCCGTTTCAACCATCATCATACCAAAGTAGTTACGCTCGAACATTTTGTCGTTGGATTCCTGGAGGTTGGCTCCTTGGCGTGCGCGTTTTTCCGAGAGGATGCGAGCATAACGTTCACGACGTTCAGCTTCACGGTCATGACGAAGGTTGATGATTTCAATTCCTTCCAAGCTCAGATCCAGTTCTTTTGCCAGTTTCTCGATGCGCTCGTCATTACCTAATAGGATAGGATGGCAGATTCCTTCGGCTTTGGCTTCTACTGCAGCTTTTAACATGGTAGGATGGATACCTTCGGCAAATACTACTCGCTGTGGGGCGCGACGGGCTGTTTCGTAAAGTTGACGGGTTAATTTGCTTTCTTGTCCCATCAATTCGCGCAGCCGGGTCTTGTAGGCTTCCCAGTTGGTGATGTTTTTGCGTGCCACTCCTGATTCCATTGCTGCTTTTGCCACAGCCATGGAAACTTCGGTAATTAAACGAGGGTCAACCGGTTTCGGGATGAAATAATCAGGACCGAAAGTAAAATTATTCACATGGTAGGCTTCGTTCACTACGTCGGGAACAGGTTGTTTTGCCAAATCGGCGATAGCATGCACGGCAGCCAGCTTCATTTCTTCATTGATAGCTTTGGCCTGAGTATCCAAAGCTCCGCGGAAAATATAGGGGAAACCAATTACGTTATTGATCTGGTTAGGATAGTCTGAACGTCCGGTAGACATCAGTACATCGGGGCGGGATGCCATGGCGTCTTCGTAAGAGATTTCCGGAGTCGGATTGGCTAATGCGAATACGATAGGATGATCTGCCATGCTGCGGACCATATCCTGAGTCAACACATTACCTTTTGATAGTCCTAAAAATACATCTGCGCCTTTGATGGCTTCTTCCAATGTATGTACATCGCGACGGTCAGTAGCAAAAAATTTCTTACTTTCTGTCAAGTTAGGACGGTCACTGGTAATCACGCCTTTGCTGTCTAGCATCAAAATGTTTTCTTTCCGTGCTCCTAATGCTACGTACAGTTTTGTACAGGAAGTGGCTGAAGCTCCGGCACCATTTACTACGATTCTTACATTTTCAATTTTCTTTCCGGCAACTTCCAATGCATTTAATAAGCCGGCGGATGAAATGATAGCTGTACCGTGTTGGTCATCATGCATTACTGGGATATCCAGTTCTTCTTTCAGCCGGTTTTCTATCTCGAAACATTCGGGAGCCTTGATATCTTCCAGATTGATACCTCCGAAAGTGGGAGCGATGGCCTTTACTGCCTGAATAAATTTTTCAGGGTCTTTCTCATTCACTTCGATGTCAAAAACATCAATACCTGCATAGATTTTGAAAAGCAATCCTTTACCTTCCATGACAGGCTTTCCGCTCAATGCACCTATGTCGCCTAGTCCTAAAACGGCTGTACCATTAGAAATAACGGCTACTAAGTTGCCTTTCGCAGTATAGTCGTATGCAGTTTGTGGGTCTTTCTCTATTTCCAGACAAGGCTCAGCTACTCCGGGAGAGTAAGCCAGTGACAGGTCTGTTTGTGTGCTGTACGGTTTTGTCGGTACAACTTCAATCTTTCCGGGCTTGCCTTGCGAGTGGTATAGCAAAGCAGCTTCTTTGGTAATCTTGACCATAATCTTTTTCTTTTAATTAGATGTCGTTTTAAATTGGTGGCAAAAATACAAATAAAATTATAATTTGAAGTCTAAAGAGTGTAAAATGATGTCGAATTGATGATTTTTAAAGTATTAGTTTTGATCAGTGTGAAAATCAGATTTCATTCTTTCGTGTTTTGTAGGACAAAGATAGTGAAAAAATAGTTTCATTCATGTCCGTATTATGTATGAGTTATAGTATGGTTTACTTGTTTAGATCTGGAAACAGATTGAATATATGTGAAATATATTTTACATAATCAGTATCCTTCTATTGCGCACGTTATTTATAGTTAAAGCTAATGGGCTAAGCGAACAAATGCCGGAAAAATGACTAATTTTGCGGCAGTAAAAACTAATTGGGTTCAAAAAGTTTTCTATAAACCTCTGTTAATTCGATAAATAAGTAAAGTTCAATAATATTAGTTATGAAGATGACAGTAAATAGTATGAAATGTTTTTCATGGAGCCGCCTCGCGATATTTACGGCGGCAATGGCCGTTTTAAGCAGTTGTGGAGGCGGTCAGAGCGGTATGAAGTTGGGTGATGACGAGTTTACCGTCGTGGCTGTACAGTCTACAGCCAGCCAGCAGTCTACTTCTTATCCCGCTACCATCAAAGGTGTTCAGGATATCGAGGTGCGTCCTCAGGTTTCCGGCTTTATCGTAAAGCTTTGTGTAGACGAAGGTGCAACGGTAAAGAAAGGTCAGGCACTCTTTCAGATCGATCCTACACAGTATGCGGCTGCCGAACGTCAGGCAAAAGCTGCTGTAGAGATGGCAAAATCGAATGTCAATACGCTGACTTTGAACGAACAACAGAAGAAAAATTTGTATGATAAGAAAATTATCAGTGATTTTGAGTATCAAAGCGCAGTAGACCAATTGCTTTCTGCAAAAGCCAGTTTGGCACAAGCTGAGGCTCAGTTGACCAGCGCTCGTCAGAATTTAGGTTTCTGTACAGTGACCAGTCCTTCAGATGGTGTGGTGGGTACATTCCCGTATCGTATTGGTAGTTTGGTGAGTCCTTCGGTTACACAACCGTTAACTACCGTGAGTGAAATCGGTGAAATGTATGTGTATTTCTCTATGACTGAAAAGCAGTTGTTGGGTTTAACAAGAGCCGGTGGCACACTGAAAGAACAACTGGAGAAGATGCCGGCTGTGAAATTGGAGTTGGCTGACGGTACGATGTATACTGAAGAAGGTAAGATTGACGCTGTAAGTGGTGTTATTGATCAGACTACCGGTTCGGTAAGTATGCGTGCCGTTTTCCCGAACAAACAGCTTGTATTGCGTAGTGGTGGTATGGCTAATGTAATTTTCCCTTATACTATGGAGGATATTATTTTGATTCCTCAGTCGGCTACACAGGAAATTCAGGACAAAAAGTTTGTTTATGTGCTTCAGTCGGATAATACATTGAAGCATACTGAGATCAAGGTATCGAATTTGAGTGACGGTAAGAATTATATTGTTACCAGTGGTTTGAAGCCCGGCGATAAAATTGTAGTTGAAGGTGTACAAACGTTGAAGGACGGACAAACAATTACTCCGATTACTCCGGAACAGAAAGAGGCGAAATATCAACAACACCTGAAAGATCAGAAGGAAGGAAATATTGCCACGGCCTTTAAATAATCAAAAATAAACAGATTAACTTCGTTTATATAAATAAGGTATATAGAGAATGAAACTAGATAGATTTATTAACCGTCCGGTGCTATCAACGGTAATCTCCGTCTTGATAGTTATTCTGGGTATCATCGGACTTGCTACATTGCCGGTTACGCAATATCCGGATATTGCACCTCCTACGGTGCAGGTACGTGCCACCTATACCGGTGCGAACTCCACAGCTGTATTGAATTCGGTCATTGCTCCGTTGGAAGACCAGATAAACGGCGTGGAGAACATGATGTATATCCAGTCATCAGCATCCAATAACGGTGCTGCCGATATTAACGTTTACTTTAATCAGGGAACAGATCCGGATATGGCGGCTGTTAATGTGCAGAACCGTGTTTCTATGGCACAAGGATTGTTGCCTGCTGAAGTAACCAAAGTGGGTGTGACTACTCAGAAACGCCAGAACTCCATGTTGATGGTCTTTTCATTGTATGATGAAACCGACTCGTATAATATCGAGTTCATTGAAAACTATGCTAATATTAACTTGATTCCTGAAATCAAGCGTGTAAAGGGGGTAGGTGACGCTAATGTGTTGGGACAGGATTATTCTATGCGTATCTGGTTGAAACCGGATGTGATGGCACAGTACAAACTGGTTCCTACTGATGTTTCGGCAGCATTGGCCGAACAGAATATTGAGGCGGCTCCGGGACAGTTCGGTGAACGTGGTGATCAGACTTTCCAATATACGATCCGTTATAAAGGACGTTTGCAGCAAACAAATGAATTTGAAGATATTGTTATCAAGGCCTTGCCGGATGGTAATGTACTTCGTTTGGGAGATGTAGCCGATATAGAATTAGGGCGTCTGGCTTATACATTCAATAATACGGTAAATGGCCACAAGGCTGTATCTTGTATCGTTTATCAGATGGCAGGTACTAATGCTACCGAAACTATTTCTAATTTGGAGGAAGTGCTTGCAAAGGCACAGGAATCACTGCCGACAGGTTTGAATATCAATATTGCCCAAAATGCCAATGACTTCTTGTTCGCTTCTATCCATGAGGTAATTAAGACATTGATTGAAGCATTTATTTTGGTGTTTATTGTGGTATATATCTTCTTGCAGGATATGCGTTCAACACTGATTCCGGCTATTGCCATTCCGGTGGCGCTGGTGGCTACTTTCTTTGTGCTGAAACTGATTGGTTTCAGTGTGAACCTGCTGACTCTTTCGGCGATGGTGCTTGCCATTGCGATTGTGGTCGATGATGCCATTGTCGTCGTCGAGGGGGTTCATGCCAAGTTGGATCAGGGATATAAGTCTTCCCGTGAGGCTTCTATTGATGCCATGAGCGAATTGGGTGGCGCTATCGTTTCTATTACATTAGTCATGATGTCTGTGTTCATTCCGGTAAGTTTCATGGGAGGTACCGCTGGTACGTTTTATCGTCAGTTTGGTATCACTATGGCTATCGCTATAGGTTTCTCTGCTTTAAATGCGTTGACTTTGTCACCAGCATTGTGCGCTATTTTCTTGAAACCGCATGATGAAGGACATGGAACAAAGAAGATGACTCGTGTGGAACGATTCCATACAGCCTTTAATGCGGCTTATGATTCTATATTGAAGAAGTATAAGAAGCATGTAGTGTTCTTTATCCATAAGAAATGGTTGTCATTCGGGTTGGTTACCGCTTCTATCATTTTGTTGGTATTCTTTATGAAGGTTACTCCGACGGGCATGGTGCCTAATGAAGATACCGGTACCATTATGGGTGCAGTGACACTGCCTCCTGGTACTTCACAGGAACGTGCAATGGAAATCTTAAACCGTGTAGACAGCTTGGTGGCTGCCGAACCGGCTGTAGATTCCCGCACGGTGATTTCCGGTTTCGGTTTTATTGGTGGTCAGGGTCCTTCTTACGGTTCTATCATTATTAAACTGAAAGATTGGGAAGAACGTTCCATGATGCAGAATTCGGATATTGTGGTAGGTACGTTGTTTATGCGTGCACAGAAGATCATCAAGGATGCGCAGGTATTGTTCTTTGCTCCTCCTATGATTCCGGGTTATTCGGCATCCAGTGATATCGAGTTGAATATGCAGGATAAGACCGGTGGAGACTTGAATCATTTTTATGACGTCGTTTTGGACTATATGGATGCGTTGAAGGCACGTCCCGAAATTAATTCGGCTCAGACTACCTTCAACCCGAACTTCCCCCAATATATGTTGGATATTGATGCTGCTGCTTGTAAAAAGGCAGGTATCAGCCCCAGTGATATTCTAACTACCATGCAGGGATATTTCGGTGGTTTGTATGCTTCTAACTTCAACCGTTTCGGTAAGATGTATCGTGTTATGATTCAGGCGGAACCCGAAGCAACTAAGAATCTGGAATCTTTGAATAGTATCAAGATACGTAATGGGAATGAGATGGCTCCTATTTCCCAGTTCGTTTCTGTCAAGAAAGTATATGGACCGGATGTTATCAGCCGTTTCAATCTTTATACTTCTATCAAAGTGATGGTGGCTCCTGCCAGTGGCTATACTTCCGGACAGGCTTTGCAGGCTATTGCGGAAGTTGCCAAAGAGAATTTGCCTACCGGTTATGGTTATGAGTTGGGAGGTATGGCTCGTGAAGAGGCATCTACCAGTGGCAGTTCCACAGGTATCATCTTCATTCTGTGTTTTGTATTCGTTTACTTGTTGCTAAGTGCACAGTATGAAAGTTACATTCTGCCCTTGTCCGTATTGCTTTCAGTACCGTTCGGTCTGTTGGGTAGCTTCCTGTTTGTAAACGGATTTGCAGCATTGGGAAATATTCCGGCTTTGAAGATGATTTTAGGAACCATGTCAAATGATATTTATATGCAGATTGCATTGATCATGTTGATGGGGTTGTTGGCGAAGAATGCCATTCTTATTGTAGAGTTTGCTTTGGATCGCCGTAAGCAGGGAATGAGTATTTCCTGGGCTGCGGTCTTGGGTGCGGCGGCCCGTTTGCGACCGATCTTAATGACCTCATTGGCCATGATTGTAGGTTTGATTCCGTTGATGTTGGCTATGGGAGTTGGTGCTCATGGTAACCGTACTTTGGGAGCTTCGGCTATTGGTGGTATGTTGATTGGTATGATTTTCCAGATCTTTATCGTACCCGTATTGTTTGTGGTATTCCAATGGTTACAAGAGAAATTCAAACCGATTGAGTGGGAAAGTGTGGACAATACAGAGGTTGAACCCGAAATTGAACAATACACCCGTAAATGAACAGAAGAACAATGAAAAAGATAATAGGATTATGTTGCGCGACGTTTTTATTAAGCGGTTGCCACATCTATAAATCATACGATCGCCCCGAGTCGATAGATGCCACAGGCATCTATCGTGACCCGGTTGCCGCCAACGATACATTGGCTGCTAACGATACAACCAATATGGGTAACTTGTCATGGAAGGAAATTTTCCGTGATCCGAAATTGCAGATGCTGATTGAAGAGGGATTGGCAAACAATGTAGATATGCAGGCTGCTATCCTGCGTGTGAAGGAGGCGAAGGCGTTATTGACATCAGCTCGCTTGTCTTATCTCCCTTCTTTGGCCCTTGCCCCACAAGGTTCGTTGACTAGTGTGGACAAAAGTACTCCTGTAAAGAACTATACTTTACCTGCTTCTGCAAGTTGGGAAGTTGATTTGTTCGGCAAATTGCTGAATGCCCATCGTGGCCAGAAAGCATCTTATTTGCAAAGTAAGGCCTATCAGCAGGCAGTGCGTTCACAGTTGATTGGTGGTATAGCCAATGCTTATTATTCTTTATTGATGCTCGACCGTCAAGTCAGTGTGACCGAGCAGAATGTGGCGTTAATGAAAGAAACAGTGCGCACTATGGAAGCAATGAAGGAAGCCGGTATGACTACCGAAGCTGCTGTGGCACAGAGCAAGGGGACTTATCATCAGACGGAGGCTTCATTGGCTGACTTGAAACGTCAGGTGCGCGAAACTGAGAATTCTATTTCCGTATTGTTGGCAAAGGCTCCCCAGAATATAGATCGTGGAACATTAGAAGAACAAGTGATGCCTGCAGATTTGGCTGTGGGAGTTCCTTTACAGTTGCTTGAGAACCGTCCCGATGTAAAAGCGGCAGAATTGGCATTAGCTAGCGCTTATTATACTACCAATCAGGCGCGTTCCGCTTTTTATCCCAGTGTCAATATTACAGGTACTTTGGGATGGACTAATGGTTCCAATGGTACAGTGATTTCTAATCCTGCCGTTATGCTTTGGAATGCTATCGGCTCATTGACTCAGCCCATTTTCCAGCGTGGAAAATTGATAGCCAATTTAAAAGTATCGAAAGCGGAAGAACAGATTGCCAAGATGAATTATCAGCAGACTATTCTGGAAGCTGGTAAGGAAGTAAGTGATGCTTTGTTCCTGTATGATACGGCAGACAAAAAGTTGAGTGAGCACCAGGCACAGGTTTCCGAAATGCAAAAAGCGGTGGAGATGAACAATGATTTGTTTCAGGCGGGAAAGGCCACTTATCTGGAAATCATTACTGCACAACAGTCATTGCTGAGTGCACAGTTGAACGAAGTATCCGATACTTTCCAGCGTATGCAGGCTGTTATCAATCTGTACAGCGCATTGGGCGGTGGACGTGAATAATTAACCTTAAAAATAATATGAATATGATTAGTCCGTTAGCTTATGTAGACCCGTCAGCAAAAATCGGGAAAAACGTAACTATTCACCCGTTTGCCTACATTGATAAGAATGTGGAGATAGGTGATGATAATGTAATCATGCCCAACGCCAGCATTATGAGCGGCGCACGCATCGGTAACGGAAATACCATTTATAACGGAGCTGTAATTGCTGCTACTCCGCAAGATTTTAAATATACGGGTGATGATACCATCGCCCGTATAGGTAATAATAATACAATCCGTGAGAATGCGGTAATTATTCGCGCTACTTTCGCCGGAGATGAGACTGTGGTAGGAAGCGGTAACTTTATTATGCAGGGAGCACGTATCTCACATGATGTGACCATCGGTAACAACTGTATTATTGGTAACGGTTCGCAGGTGTCAGGTTGTTGTGTAGTCGAGGATTATGCTATTCTTACTTCCAATGTATTGATGCAGGGAAAGACTCGCTTGGGGGCTTATGCTGCCGTACAGGGTGGGTGTCGTTTTACCAAGGATATTCCTCCTTATTGTGTAGCTGCCCATGAGCCTACGGCTTTTTATAGCATCAATACCACCGTGTTGCAACATGAAGGTTTCTCGGAAACGGTTATTAAACATATAGCGCATGCTTTCCGTATATTGTATAAAGTGAATACATCTACAGAGGATGCATTGCGTCGTATTGAAGAACAGGTTCCGTTTAGTCCTGAAATTGCACATTTGATAGAGTTTGTCAGAAATTCTAAGTTGGGTATTATAAAATAAGTGTATCTTTGTTTCCCTTTATGTTAAGAATGAACAGCGTCAGGAAAAAAAGAACGGATAAAACGGTAGTGAAGGAACACATTGTTTTGGCGGCAGCGAAAGCATTTGCACAGAAAGGTGTCAAAACAGTGAGAATGGATGATATTGCTACCGGATTATCTATATCTAAACGCACGCTTTATGAATTGTTCCATGACAAAGAGGATTTATTACTTGATGTTATGAAACTACATCGGGAGGAGATGCAGGAATATATGACTCAAGTGGCTTCCAAAGCAGAAAATGTTTTGGAAGTCCTCTTGAAGTTTTTTCAAAGAAGTGCTCAGGATTTTCAGAATACAAACAGGAAATTCTTTGAAGATATTGAGAAATATCCCAAGGTAATGCGTTACATTGATGAAAGCCGGAAGGAGAATTTAGATTCGGCTATGGAATTTTATCGCAAAGGAGTGGAACAAGGCATTTTTAGAAATGATGTAAATTATAATATTGTACGCGCCATGGTATGTGAGCAGATGGACTTGTTATTGCATTCGGAAATATGCAAGTCCTATTCGCTTGGTGAAATTTATGAAACAGTTGTATTTATGCATATGCGTGGCATTTCCACTGAAAAGGGGTTGAAGATTGTGGATGATTTTTTATTGAATTTAAAAGGAAACGAACATAATAAGTATGGTTAGAAACTAAATAAGTCACTAAATAAAGAGTAATAGTTAATGAAATTTTATTGCAAACCTACGTTAACCTTGTTTTTGCTGCTTTATGTAGCAATACAAAGTGCACAAGCACAAGACACATTGAGGATTACCTTACAGGACGCAGTCCGGATAGCATTGAGCGACAATCCCACCATTAAAGTCGCCGGTCAGGAAATCCTGTTAAAGAAAGAAGCCCGCCGGGAAGCTTATGCCGGTCTTTTCCCAGAAGCCAGTTTGGTGGGCAGTTATTCACGAGCCATAAAAAAGCAGTCATTTGCCATGATGGGAGAGGTGATTGAAGTCGGTACAGATAATACTTATAGTGGTGGTCTGTCTGTCAGTCTGCCTGTCTTTGCTCCGGCTCTTTACAAAAGTATAAGTTTGACAAGTACGGATGTGAACTTGGCTGTAGAGAAATCACGTGCTTCACGTCTGGATATGGTAAATCAAGTAACCAAAGCCTTTTTTCAGTTGCTTTTGGCACAAGACAGTTATGAAGTGCTGCTTAAAAGTTATAAGCAGAGTGAAGATAATTATAATGTGGTGAAAGCTAAATATGAACAGGGAACTGTCAGTGAATATGATAAGATTAGTGCGGATGTGCAGATGCGCAGCTTGAAACCTACCGTGGTGTCTGCCCGTAACGGAGTGAATTTGGCAAATCTGCAGTTGAAGGTCTTGATGGGAATGGAGTCTGATGTAAAGGTAGCGGTTGAAGGCAACCTGAAGGATTACGAAATGTCTATGTTTACTCGTCAGGCAATGCCTCGCCCAGACAATTTGATAAATAACAGTACGTTGAAACAATTGGAACTGAATGCATTGCAATTAAAGCAGACGCTGAAGTTGCAGTATACCAATTTTATGCCGACCCTTTCTGCTAGTTTCCAATATATGTATACTTCAATGAATGATAATTTCAAGTTCAAGGAATACGATTGGAGGCCCTATTCTACTATCGGTCTGAATCTAAGTATTCCTTTATTCAAAGGAAGTAATTTTACTCAATTGAAACAGACCCGTATCCAGATGAAGCAACTGGAAGAGAACCGTATCAATACAGAGCGGCAGCTCACTATGCAAGCTACCAGTTACTTGGATAATATGGCTGCTAGTACGGAACAGGTGGTAAGTAATAAAGAAGCTGTATTTCAGGCGGAGAAGGGGCGTACTATTGCCGAAAAAAGATATGAGGTAGGAAAAGGAACTATCTTGGAATTGAATAGTTCGGAAGTAGCTTTAACGGAGGCCCAACTGACTTATAACCAGTCCATCTATGACTATCTGGTAGCTAAAGCTGATTTGGACTTAGTCTTAGGCATTGATGAAGTAACGGAACAATAACACATTAACATAAAGATAACAGTATGAGAAAATATTTTCAATTCGCAGCTTTGCTGGTGGTAACTATGCTGAGTGCATGTTCAGGTGGAACGGAGAGTAAGGAAGCTGCTGATACCGCTATGGAGGACAAACCGGTAGTGCGGCTTGCTTCCGTAACTTCCCGCGATGTAGATCAGATAGAGGAATATACTGCCACTGTTGAAGCGGAAGCGAAAAATAATATAGCTCCGACCTCTCCCGGGCGTATAGACCGTATTTTTGTTGAAGTGGGAGATCATGTATCCAAGGGACAGAAATTAGTACAGATGGATGCGGCAAATCTGAAACAAATGAAATTGCAGTTAGAAAATGAAGAAACGGAATTCAGACGTATGGATGAACTGTACAAAGTGGGTGGAGCTTCCAAATCTGAATGGGATGCAGCGAAAACAACTTTAGATGTACGTCGTACTTCCTATAATAATTTGTTGGAGAATACGCAGTTATTAAGTCCTATTAATGGAGTGGTTACAGCGCGTAATTTTGATAACGGTGACTTATATTCTTCCGCCTCCACTCCTGTGTTGGTCATAGAACAGATCACTCCGGTTAAACTGTTGATTAATGTATCCGAACCTTATTTCCCGAAAGTAACTAAAGGTATGACCGTAAAGGTGAAATTTGATGTGTATGGTGATGAGGAATTCGAAGGAAAAGTTAGTTTGGTTTATCCTACTATTGATGCTACTACTCATACTTTTCCTGTAGAGGTAAAATTGGCTAATACCCATCAGCGTATACGTCCGGGAATGTTTGGCCGTGTGACTGTGAGTTTTGGTACATTGCAGCATGTGGTAGTTCCTGATCAGGCTATTGTGAAACGTGCCGGTTCGGGCGATCGTTATGTATATGTCTACAAAGACGGTAAGGTTTCCTATAATAAAGTAGAATTGGGACGTCGGATGGGAACCGAATATGAATTGATTTCCGGGGTGGAGGATAATTCGCAGGTGGTGGTCGCCGGTCAGACCCGTTTGGCCGATGGTGTGGAAGTGGCAGTAAATTAAAAATTGAGAGTTAGTTGATAATACTCTATATTTATTTACCTATATATGATTTTTTAGTTCTTAATTTTCAATTTTTAATTTAACAAACATGAGTCTATACGAAGGAGCGGTTAAAAAACCGATTATGACCTCGCTATGCTTTTTGGCCGTAGCAATCTTTGGTCTGTTCTCATTGTCGAAACTTCCGGTAGACTTGTATCCAGATATTGATACCAATACCATTATGGTTATGACATCTTATCAGGGTGCCAGTGCTTCCGATATAGAGAACAACGTAACCCGTCCGTTGGAAAATACGTTGAACTCGGTTAGTAATTTGAAACATATTACATCCAAGTCTTCAGAAAATATATCAGTTATCACTTTGGAATTCGAATATGGCTATGATATTGATGTGTTGACTAATGATGTGCGTGATAAATTGGATATGGTGAGTTCACAACTTCCCGATGAAGTCAATACTCCGATTATCTTTAAGTTCAGTACGGATATGATTCCTATCCTGCTGTTGTCCGTTCAGGCAGAAGAAAGTCAGCCGGCTCTATATAAGATATTGGATGATAATGTAGTAAATCCATTGGCTCGTGTTCCCGGCGTGGGAACGGTGTCCATTGCCGGTGCGCCAAAACGTGAGGTGAATATTTATTGTGATCCCAACAAACTGGAAGCGTATGATTTGACGATTGAGACCATCAGCTCCATTGTCGGGGCTGAAAATAAGAATACTCCGGGCGGAACTTTCGATGTGGGCAGTAATACCTATTCCTTGCGTGTGGAAGGGGAATTCAAGGACCCGAAAGAAATGGAGAATATCGTAGTGGGTACACGCAATGGTGCTTCGGTGTATTTGCGTGACGTGGCAACGGTAGTCGATTCTGTAGAAGAACGTGCTCAGGAAACCTATAATAACGGGGTGCAAGGAGCTATGATTGTTGTACAGAAACAATCGGGTGCAAACTCTGTGAACATTTCCCAGAAAGTAATGGACCAGTTGCCTAAGTTGCAGAAGTCACTACCCAGTGACGTGAAACTGGGGGTTATTGTGAATACTTCAGATAATATTTTGAATACCATCGACAGTTTGACGGAAACTATTATGTATGCCATTCTGTTTGTGGTTTTGGTGGTATTTGTTTTCTTAGGTCGTTGGCGTGCTACAGTGATTATCTGTATCACTATCCCCATGTCATTGATTGCCTCTTTTATTTATTTGGCCATCACGGATGGGGGATCGCTGAATATTATTTCTTTGTCGTGCCTTTCTATTGCGATTGGTAATGTGGTGGATGATGCTATTGTTGTTTTGGAAAACGTGACGACCCATATCGAGCGTGGCTCCGAGCCGAAACAGGCGGCTATCCATGGAACAAATGAGGTGGCAATTTCTGTTATCGCATCCACATTGACTATGATTGCGGTATTCTTCCCGTTGACGATGGTCAGTGGTATGTCGGGAGTTTTGTTCCGTCAGTTGGGCTGGATGATGTGTGTTATTATGACTATTTCTACTATCTCGGCGCTGTCATTTACTCCGATGATGTGTGCGCAGATGCTTCGCTTGCAAAAAAAACAAAGCAAGTGTTTTGTCACATTCTACAAACCAATAGAACGTGCGTTGGACGGGTTGGATAACTGGTATCAGAAACGTTTGAACTGGGCTGTTCGTCACCGCAGGACTATTATTGCCGGTTGTTTCGGGTTCTTTCTGCTGAGCCTGATTTGTGCGAAAGGAATTGGTACAGAGTTTTTTCCGTCACAAGACAACAGTCGTATTTCTGTTCAATTACAATTGCCTATCGGAGCTCGCGTAGAACGTGCCCAGGCATTGGCTCAGGAATTGACCGAAAAGTGGCTGAAGAAATATGAAGGGGTGATGCGTATCTGTAACTATACTGTGGGACAGGCTGATGCAGATAATACTTGGGCTTCTATTCAGGATAATGGTAGCCATATCATTTCATTCAATATCAACCTTTATAATCCCGATCAACGTTCTGTTACGTTGGCAGAAGTCTGCGATGGTATGCGTGAGGATCTGAAAGCCTATCCCGAATTGGATAAAGCTCAGGTTATCCTGGGTGGTAGCAGTGGAGGCATGGGTGGACAGGCCACTGCCGATTTTGAAATCTATGGATATGATTTTACAGAGACAGATAAAGCTGCAGCTGAATTGAAAGAAGCTTTATTGAAAGTGAACGGTGTATCTGAGGTGAATATCAGCCGTCAGGATTATCAGCCGGAATATCAAGTGGATTTTGATCGTGAAAAATTGGCTTTACATGGTTTGAATCTTTCTACAGCAGCTTTGTATCTGCGTAACCGTGTTAATGGTGCTTTATCTTCTTACTATCGGGAAGATGGTGACGAATATGATATCAAGGTGCGTTATGCTCCCCAGTTCCGTACCAGTATTGAAAGTTTGGAGAATATTCTGATTTATACTAATGAAGGTAAAGCGATTCGGGTGAAAGATATCGGTACGGTGGTGGAGCGTTCCGCTCCTCCTACTATTGAACGTAAAGACCGTGAACGTATTGTAACAGTTTCCGCTGTGATTTCAGGTGCGCCTTTAGGTAGTGTGGTGGTGGCAGGTGAGTCTATTATTGATAAGATGGATTTACCTAGCGGTATCAGTATCCAGGTGGCGGGTTCTTATGAGGATCAGCAGGATTCATTCAGCGATCTGGGAACTTTGGCTGTTTTGATTATTATATTGGTATTTATTGTAATGGCTGCCCAGTTTGAGTCTCTGACCTATCCGTTTATCATTATGTTCTCTATTCCGTTTGCATTCAGTGGGGTATTGATGGCATTGTATGGAACGGGGACTACATTGAATGTCATGAGTTTGTTGGGAGGTATCATGTTGATTGGTATCGTAGTGAAGAATGGTATCGTGCTTATTGATTACATTACCTTATGTCGTGAGCGGGGCATGTCTGTTATTCATTCGGTCGTTGTTTCGGGCCGTAGTCGTTTACGTCCGGTTTTAATGACCACTTTAACCACTATTCTAGGCATGGTGCCGATGGCGATAGGAGGAGGGGAAGGTTCTGAAATGTGGCAGCCTTTAGGGGTGTCCGTAATCGGTGGTTTGACTGTATCTACCGTGCTCACCTTGATTTTGGTTCCGGTGCTCTACTGTTCATTTGCCGGTACAGGTATCAAGCGTAACCGTAAGAAGATGAAAGCTGCCCGTGAGCTGAATGACTATTATCAAGCGCATAAGACAGAGATGACTAAAGGTAAAAAAGAATAATTAATATATTTGTTATCCGAATCGAAATGAATAGGGGACCGGATGACAGAACTTAAAATAAAAAATGGAATAATGAAATCTGTTTTCATCACTTTCGACCAAGCTTTTTACGAACGTATTCTGGCATTGTTGGATCGCCAGAATTGTCGTGGATTCAGTTATTGGCAGCAGTTGCAGGGGCGCGGCTCTGTAAAAGGAGAACCGCATTATGGCAGTCACGCGTGGCCCAGTATGTGCTCGGCTATTATGACAGTGGTAGATGACACCAAAGTGGATCCGTTATTGGACGCCTTGCATAAAATGGATAAGGAAACCGAACAATTGGGATTACGTGCTTTTGTGTGGAACATAGAAAAGACGATTTGAATCTGTCTTTTCATTATTAAAGAAAAAGACTGTTGCCCTCTTTCTGGCGCAGTCTTTTTTCTTTTTTTAGCCTCTATCATGAAGTACTCCGTCTAAAAAATCACTACTTTTGCGGTTAATTTACAAATATAGCAATATGAAAAACTATATACCGGCTACTTTTCTTCTCACTTTTATCGTAGTAGGAGCGTTAATGGGGCTGTATTTCCTTCCCCCCATGTCGGTGGGAGGCAAACCGTTGCGCAAGGTGGACCTGTTGGCTGATATCCGTCCGGATGTGGAAGAAGAAGTATGTGATTCCGACACCATTGTTCTTCCTCCTCCTGTAAAACCTATTTTTGTGGATACATGTAAAACGGGTATTACTTGTATTGAGGATTATTCGGATTCCACCATGCGGGGAATGAAACATTTTTATGAGGCACTTTCCAAAGTGAAAACCATGAAACGCCCTGTACGCATCGCTTACTTCGGTGATTCTTTTATAGAAGCTGATATTTTTACTGCCGATTTGCGCGAAATGCTTCAACAAGAATTTGGTGGGTGCGGAGTGGGATATGTTCCTGTAACCTCTTCCATCAGCGGTTACCGTCCTACGGTACGCCATACTTTTGGGGGATGGAGCAGTCATTCATCCAATGACTCTGTTGGTTTTGATAAAATACAGCAAGATATTTCCGGACATTATTTTTTCCCTCGTGAAGGTGCTTATGTGCAGTTAAAAGGACAGAGTAAATATGCTTCCCGACTGGATACCTGTGAGGTTTCTACTTTTTATTTCCTAAATAAAGGTTTTGCCGCTGTCCGTTCTAAAGTGAATAATGCTGCGGAAGGAGAGTTGCATGAGGAAGTAGGAACAGGAGGTGTGCAGGCTGTTTCGGTGAAAGGAAGGATAGGACAAGTACGGTGGAGTGTGGAACATGCTGATTCTGCTACTTTCTATGGAGTGGCTATGGATGGCAAGCAGGGAATATCTTTGGATAATTTTAGCGTACGTGGTAGCAGTGGGCTTCATTTACGTAGTATTCCTTTACATACGCTTCGCGATTTCCAACGTCTTCGTCCATACGATTTGATTGTGGTCCAATATGGTTTGAATGTGGCTACGGAACGAGGCGTAAAATACGATGGCTATAAGAAAGGGATGCTTACGGTGATAGAGCATTTGAAGACAGCTTTTCCTGAAACCAGCATTTTACTGGTCAGTGTGGGTGACCGTGAATATAAAAACGAGAATGGAGATCTCCGCACCATGCCCGGAGTCAAGAATCTTATCCGTTATCAACAGTCCATTGCGGCTGATAGCCATATCGCTTTTTGGAATATGTATGAGGCAATGGGAGGTCAAGGAAGCATTGTCGATATGATCGGGCAAAAAATGGCGAATCTTGATTATACCCATATCAATTTTAAGGGAGGCAGGCATTTGGCAGGTATCTTATTTGAAACATTGATGTATGGCAAAGAGCAATACGAAAAGCGGAAAGCCTATGAGGAGGAATAACAGATTTCTTGGTCTGTCCGGTGTAGCAATGGTATTGTTTTTGTTCTTGCTGTTTCCATGTCTTTATGCCCAGGATGCTATTCCGGCATTGTCCCGACCGTTGGAGCCGCTTCGCATACCCGGTGAAACAAAGGAAATGCATCGTGGTATGCGGCTGATAACAGTACATGATTCACTTCCGGCGAGTTTTACTCATTCTTTAGATAATGTGATAGAAGATGAGAGCCGTTCGCTTTCTCCTTTCTTTCAAAAACTGAATGATATGACGGGACCGGTACGGATAGTCCATATAGGTGATTCTCATGTGCGGGGGCATCTTTATCCATTAATAACCCGTCGTTGTCTGGAACATGATTTTGGTGCTGAGGCTGTTTATCCTGATACCATTTCATATCGTACCGAAGGGTTGGCACATGAGACGGGCGAACCGGGTATTGTTTATCATATGCTTGGCATTAATGGAGCTACTTCTGTTACTTTCTCTGACGATGAAAAAATAAAAAAAATAGCTTCTTTGCATCCTGATCTGATTATTGTTTCTTTTGGAACCAATGAGGCACATAGCCGCCGTTATCTGGCTCAGGCTCACAAAATGCAGATAGGCAGACTGTTGGGTATGTTGAAAGCTGCCTGTCCTGAAGCGTTTTTTTTACTTACTACACCTCCCGGAGCATATGTGGGACGTCGTCGTGCACGTACTATTAATCCGAGAACCGTAACGGCTGCACGTATTATAAAGGAGTATGCACAAGAGCATAAAATGGCAGTTTGGGATATGTATAATATAGTAGGAGGAAAGACAGATGCTTGTCGTAACTGGACGAAGCACCACATGTTTCGTGCGGATGGCATTCATTTCACTCCCGATGGATATCGTTTACAAGGTAATTTATTACATCAGGCACTGATTAAAGCGTATAATGAATATGTGGCAACTGGATTGGAGTAAACTGGCTGAAGTATTGACTTATAATGCCAAGCAACCGATGATTTTTAGCAGCGGCTTGTTTTTGTTTCTGTTTTTGGGCTTTAGCCTGATTTATATGTTATTGCAGAAACAGGATACGGCACGCATCCTGTTTGTAACGCTGTTTTCTTATTATTTCTATTATAAGAGTAGCGGTTTTTATTTTTTCTTGCTGGGGGTGGTGACAGTGACGGATTTCTTGCTGGCAGGGCGTATGGCGCATACCGAAACTCAATGGAAACGGATGTTTTTGCTGCTGGCAAGTCTGGGAATAAATTTAGGATTGCTCTGTTATTTCAAGTATACCAATTTCTTTTATCAGATGCTGGCTCCTTTGTGGAATGGTAAATTCCAGCCGTTGGATATTTTCTTGCCGGTGGGGATATCGTTCTTCACTTTCCAGTCTTTAAGTTATACCATAGATGTTTACCGTCGTGAATTGGTTCCTTTGAACAGGTTGTTGGATTATACATTTTATGTGTCTTTTTTTCCACAGCTGGTAGCGGGTCCTATTGTACGTGCCCGCGATTTTATTCCTCAAATCAGGCAACCGCTGTTTGTTTCCTCGGAGATGTTTGGTACCGGTGTTTTCTTTATCATCAGCGGATTATTCAAGAAAGCTGTAATCTCCGATTATATCAGTGTAAATTTTGTGGAACGTATTTTTGATAATCCGGCTCTTTATTCCGGGGTTGAGAATTTGTTTGGTGTATATGGGTATGCTTTACAGATTTATTGTGACTTTTCCGGATATAGTGATATGGCTATCGGGCTTGCTTTGCTGTTGGGCTTCCGTTTTCCTATGAACTTTAATTCGCCTTATAAAGCCGATAGTATAACCGATTTTTGGCATCGTTGGCATATCTCTCTTTCTACATGGTTGCGAGATTATCTTTATATCTCATTGGGGGGAAACCGCAAGGGGAAGGCCCGTACTTATATTAATTTGTGCCTTACTATGTTGTTAGGTGGTTTGTGGCATGGCGCATCTTGGAATTTTGTGATATGGGGAGGATTTCATGGAATAGCACTGGCTGCACAGAAATTCTGGCGTAACTTGCTGCATAAGCCTAAGACGGCCACTAGTAAGGGCATTCGTAAATTTTTTGCAGTTCTTATTACTTTCAATTTTGTTTGTTTCTGCTGGATATTTTTCCGTAATACGACTTTTGAAGCTTCGGTTGTTATGCTGAAGCAGATATTTACAGCTTTTCATCCCGAGGTATTCATGCAGCTGATAGAAGGTTATTGGAAAGTGTTTGTTTTGATGGGAATAGGGTATTTGCTACATTTTGCTCCTGATAGTTGGCAGGATGCGTGTTGTCGTGGAGTTGTAAAATTACCTTTATTGGGAAAGGCATTATTGTTGGTAGTACTGATTTATTTGGTTATCCAGATAAAGAGCAGTGATATTCAGCCGTTTATTTATTTCCAGTTCTAACGGAATAGTTATCAATGGGGTGTCTGAAAAGATATCTAGTCAGACACCCTAAAATACGATTATAGTAAGTATTTATTGATATATCTACGATCCCAATTTATACCTCTCTTTATAATTTTTGCAGGGATGCCTGCTAATATTATATTCGGTTCGTGGAATACTTTTGTTACAATACTTCCCCAACCCACAATACTGTCATCGGGTATTTTTGTATTTTTACCAATCTTTACATCTTTTCCTACCCATACATATTTGCCAATTTCTATACTTTGAGCAAATTAATCGGTTTTCCCTTTAAATTTGTTATAGTATGTGCGTCGGTACACCAAATACCAATGCCCCAGCTTAATTAACCGTGTTACTGTTTCCTTTGATAATCAACAGAAAATATTCATTAAAAAGTAGTTTTTCAACATTCTCTTCTGAATCGAAATGCATGGAAACATGATTGTTGTTTCCTGTAATTATGATGTTGGATCGATTGATGATTTGATTGAATTGTTCATGATGGGAGGATGCACAATCTATTTTTGTCATGTGGTAAAATAATTGTAATTTCATTGCCTTGACCATTGATATTTTTCATCTCATTCTAATTTAATAGTTTATACAACTTCTTTTATTTTATATTTGAAGAATATTCTTGTATTATCGTGTTGGTTAGTTTAGAGAATATTTCTGGAGATAGTAAATAAAAAGGAGTGTCTTCTTTTTCTTTTTTAAAGCGTATAAATAGATGTTTGATGTCTCGGGCTTCCGGATATTCATAAGCTTCTATTCTTTCTATATGTATTCCTTCCTGTTCCAATAGTTTTAATATGTGTCTCCATTGTTGCTTGGATAGAAATCGGCATACATCATATAAGGAGAGGGGTGTTCCGTCCGAAGCTGTTATGATAGTAGAAGTTATATTCATTTTGATGATTTGATGAGGACAAATATAGCAATAAAAAATTATATAGTTTATTGGAGCATTGACTAAATGCTAGAATATTATTTATTTTCAGTTCCCTTTATGATATAAAGCGGGGATGAAACTTGCAAACTTGCAAAACTTGCAGCACTTCCACACCCACACACGTGCGCGTACATTATAATGTGGAAAAATGAGAGGGTACAAGGAGGGTATGACAAGCAACGGTGGAGGAGGACAAACGGACGATGCAGGGGAGAGCTGAAATGGAGGAAAGTATGACGGGACACAGAAGGTGGAGCGGGGGAAAAGGGAGAGATGTGACAGGATTTTTGGTGGAAAGAGGTGGGACCGTATAAGGAGAAAAAAGGAAAGTGGAAGACAGAAACCGGAATCGGACAGACACAGGTGGCAAAGGGATGACTGTCCGAACCTTCAGCAGGTATCTGTACAGACCGGAGACTTCCGCCAATCATGCTGGTACAGCTTGCATAATTCCGTGGAGAACAAGCTGTCGGCATGCAGAATAACGCGCTATCAATCTAAATGGAACACGTTACTAACGTGCAGACCTGTATGTTAGTAACGTATAGGGCCACACGTTACTAACTTTACGGAACACACGTTACTAACCCTTCGGAGCACATGAACTGTATGAAGACACACGGCACGACATCCCGTTTCCGAGGCACTGTCCTGTCAGAAGACCTGCCGCCTGCTGTTCTCCAGCCGGCATTGGCTGTAGTAATGGCCTTTTAAAGGAATCTCCTCATCAAGACGCATATATTTCACAAAAGAGAAAAAACGTGAACAAGAAAACAGGAGGGAGATCAGGTCATTCACAGATCACAATAAAGAAATAGAGTGGAATTTTGGAACATATTATTTTGTTGCATTATTAATGTACGCGCACGTGTGTGGGTGTGGAAGTGCTGCAAGTTTTGCAAGTTTGCAAGTTTGCCTTCCGTTTTTTTCTTTTTCCGTTTTTTCCGGCTTTTGTTTGCGTATTCGTTTTTTCTTTTTCCGTTTTTGTTTACGCGCGTGCGAATATTATAATGTGTCTGTCTTTTTTCTCTCGTGTCCTCCGTTATAAAAACCTTCTTTGTAACACATCTGTGATTCAGCGTATTACAAAAAAGTTTCAGGGAATCCGGATAATTTGTCTTGTGAAAGTTTGCCTGTTAGCGTTAAAAGGTCTACTTTTGCACCCGCAATCGAGAGAGATGCGGCACTTCAGACAGTGTTACTGACTTGGTGAAACAAACGTGGGAGATTTCCTTGATAGTGATCTGCACCTGGTATCTTACCTTAGCGGGGCTAAGGGAGCGAGAACGGATAAGACCCTGGGAGGATGGATGGTCCGCCTTTTATGGAAGTTTCGAAAAAAAACTTTTTCAAAAAAAACTTTCGAAAACATTTGGTGGTTACGATAAAATCTCTTACCTTTGCATCCGCTTTCGGAAACGATGGCAAACAGGAATAGGAGTTCTTTGAAAGATTTAAGATAAACAAACAAGTAGTACAAGCCGGTGCACCGTATATATAATATGGTGTACGGAAAAACAAGAACCGTCAATATTTTTATTGTATTGATAGATTTGGAGTCCTTGAG
>NZ_JBCOCI010000065.1:0-28056 GCF_040929485.1 Phocaeicola sp. RTP21198st1_B8_RTP21198_201120
AAACATTGTGAAAGCTTTCTGCAACTCACAATACCAAGTCGCCTTTTGTGACAAAAATAAGGATTTAGGAATACAGACAGCCAAAGAGACCGGAGCAATTTTCTACCATACCGATGTAAGAGATAAAGAATCCCTTGAGAACTGTATGCACGAACTTTTTAAAAAGTGGGGGGATATGGACATCATTATCAACAATGCCGGAATAAGCGAATTTTCTCCCATCACAGAAACCAGCGTGGAAGATTTTGATAAAATTTTGTCCATCAATCTGCGACCTGTATTTATCACCTCACGCACATTAGCTTTACATCGCAAATCCCAAGCAGAAAATCACCCGTATGGCAGAATTATCAATATCTGTTCCACCCGTTATTTAATGAGCGAACCGGGAAGCGAAAGCTATGCGGCTTCCAAAGGAGGAATCTATTCACTGACCCATGCACTTGCTTTATCCCTTGCCGACTTTCATATCACCGTAAACTGTATTTCGCCGGGATGGATTCAGACCAATGATTACGAACGGCTACGCCCAGAAGATCATGCCCAACATCCATCAAGACGAGTAGGCAAACCGGAAGACATAGCACGCATGTGTTTATTTTTATGTCAAGAAGAGAATGACTTCATCAATGGACAAAATATCATCATCGATGGTGGAATGACCAAAAAGATGATTTATTTGGAATAAAAACGAACTAAAGAAAATATCTATAATGAATAAATAATCACTCATGAAAATACATCATATCGCCATTTGGACATTTCATCTGGAAAAATTAAGGGAATTTTACACTCGTTACTTTAACGGAACAAGTAATGAAAAATACATTAATTCCCAAAAAGGTTTTGAATCTTACTTCATTTCATTTGAAAGTGGTGCTACATTAGAGTTGATGAGTAGGATTGACGTGCAAAATGTTCCGATAGAAGAAAACAGATTGGGATTGACTCATCTAGCTTTTTCTTTTGAAAGCCAAGAAGCTATCTTATCACTAACGGAACAGCTACGTACTAAAGGATACCATATCGTAGGTGAACCTCGCATTTCAGGAGATGGCTATTTTGAAAGTGTGGTACTAGATCCAGATGGAAACCGAATAGAGTGTGTTTACAAAAAAAAGCAGGAATACCCTCCTGTGAGAAATCATGTAATAGAAACTGAGCGACTTATTTTACGTCCTTTTACAGAGAATGATACAGAAGCTGTTTTTAACTGTTGCCAGAATCCCAACCTAGGAAATAATGCTGGTTGGAAGCCTCATGACACGCTGGAAGAATCTCTGAAAATTCTTCAAACAATATTTATACCACAAAAAAACACATGGGCCATCACTAGAAAGGAAGACCAGCTTCTGATAGGAGCTATAGGAATTCTACCAGACCCTAAGAGAGAGAATTCAAATACCGGAATGATAGGTTATTGGCTAGACGAAGCCCAATGGGAAAAAGGATATATATTTGAAGCCGCCTCTGCTGTCTTGGACTATGGCTTCAACAAACTAGGATTAACTTTGATCAGTGCAAATTGTTATCCTCAAAACAAACGTTCACAACGTGTTTTGGAGAAAATGGGGTTTGCATACGAAGGCATTCTCCATCAAGCCGAAGTGAGCTATGATGGCAAAATATATGATCATTTGTGTTATTATTTAGAGAAAAACAACCTAAAATAAGTTTTTCATTTTATAGATGATCATTAAATACCTATTCTGCTTCATTATTAATTTTGTTAATCCTTAACTTCTCCAAAAGGATATATACGCGTCTAAAAAAAATCAAAACAAAGCAATCGTTCTTGGGTAAAAACATTTATCCAAGAACGATAAAAATACACCTAACTCTCCTTCAGACATTATTTGAAAAAATCAATTGAAATAATACAGGAAAATAGCGATGCCTTCAAGTGCTTTCTTCGATTGGTCTTTTATCTCAATTGTAAATTTAATTTCAGCCTTGGCTACGCCACGCAGATTCTGTAAAGAATGAAGACTTGCTACCATACGAATACTCTGACCTGCTAGAACAGCCTGTCCAAATTTCATCTTGTCCATACCATAGTTGATCATCATTTTCAGATTATTCACTTCTATAATCTGGTTCCACATATGTGGAAGCAACGAAAGAGTCAGGTAACCATGTACAATAGTGCTATGATAAGGACTTTCCACTTTAGCACGTTCTGTATCTACATGAATCCACTGATGATCCAAGGTAGCATCTGCAAAAAGATTAATTCGGTCTTGCGACACTTCCACATAGTCGGAAATACCAATCTGCCGTCCTAGCAGCTTCTCAAAATCCTCGTACGAATTAACAACAACTTTATCCATTATTTCTTTGTTTTAAAGGTTATACACTAATTGAATACAAAAATAAGAAAAAATAGTCCTATATTTGCACCTTATTCACACAAAAACTTCATTACAGATGAGAATTATTGAAAGAGAACAACGTACCGCAGAACAAATGATCCGAATTTATTGTCGGTACAAGGAAAGCAATAAAGAGCTTTGCCCAACCTGTCAGCAGTTATTGCATTATGCACATAACAGATTAGAGCATTGTACATTCGGTGAACAAAAAAAGACTTGCCGCAACTGTCCCATACATTGTTATAAACCAGAAATGAAGAAACGAATGCGAGAAGTAATGCGATATGCTGGTCCGCGAATGATTTTTTTTCATCCCATAACAACTATCAAGCATTTCATTCATAAATAAACAGAATGGACAGAGCACAATTTTATAAAGAAGTATATAGCATTATAAAAGAAATCCCCTACGGCAATGTTTCTACTTACGGAAAAATAGCACAGCTTATAGGCAAGCCCCAATGTTCACGAATGGTAGGACAAGCTTTATCTCATGCACCAGAAGAACAACATCTTCCTTGCCATCGGGTAGTAAACAGCCAAGGAAGACTAGTTCCCGGCTGGCAGAAACAAAAAGAATTATTGGAAAAAGAAGGGATCACCTTCAAGCCCAATGGATGCGTCAATATGCCCAAACATCTATGGGACACTACTGGTTCACTCACATCGACAATAGGTATTAGCCCCACAAGTACAACGTGGCAATAATTGCTCACTCAGTTCATCCCGATAAAACTCATATAATTCACAATACATCGTTTCATAAAGTTCGGAAATACGATATTCCAATTCGGTTTCATCCCCATAAACATGCTGAAACGGGTCATCGAAAGAAAAATGCTTCCAGTTTTTCACTTCCTTATTAAAATCACCCTCCACTTCCTTCGCTTCTTCACAGAGAGTAATCACATAATCCCATGGCTGATGACAATATATATCCACATCACTAGCTTTCTTACGAGAACAGTCGTATCCATTCTGTTCCATCACCCCTACCACTGAAGATGGTATCACTCTTCCCGGCAGAACTCCAGATGTAAATATCCTTATACCATGTCCAAAAGAAGATAATATCTTCTGTGCCATACGACTACGACACATGTCATTATTACTCACTAATAAAATATTCATCGCTATTTCTATATTTAGATTCAATGATTATTTTCATTCATCCCTACTAACATAAAAATACTCTCTTTATCTATCTGTCAAAAAAAGATCTCTCAAGGTATAAACTAATATCCGATATCCAGCTCCATTCAGGTGCAAATCATCAATGGTCAAATCAGGATTCAATTTATCATTCAATAACAATTTGTCGAACACATCTAAATATACAACATTAGTTTCTTCCTTTATCTTCTCTCTAATTTTTCCATTTAACAAAGCTATAAAACAGTTCACTGCTGTGCCATCCATAAAATCATTACGCGGAAAGATACAGAATAAATAAGTACCACGAGAAGAAATAGCACCAACCGCCTTCACATACCTCTCCACATAAACATCCATATTTTCTGTATTCAGATTATAAATATCATTAGTCCCCAATTGAACAACCACATAACTATCCGAAACATCCTTATGAAACATCTCCACATAATCCAGCCCTTTCCCCGGAACACCATAATTGTAACATTCCCATTTGGGAAAATAAGACTCAAACGGCCAATAAGCAATGTGACTATCACCAATAAATGAAATTTTAAGTTTTCCTTCCATACCTACCTCCTCACCAGTCTTTTTGGAGAGCCACTCCACGAACACCCCAAACAATAGACAATAGTTAAATCAAACCCTTCCATATTCTCTTCCAAATTTCTCGGTACCACTTCTCCTTCATCCGATACATAAACTAACAACCTTTCTTTCCTCTCATTTTTAACGTATAACCCTGCAATTTTGCATTGCGGACACAACAATTTTCTCATGCCTACTTTCTTTTTTTATCCAAAATAACAAACCAACACCCAATTTTTCTTATAAATCATCGACAAAAATAGAAAAAAAATCAGTTGTATAGCATCCATAGTGAATTTGCACAACATAAAAAGATTATTGGCAAGAAAATACCTATCTTTGCCCAAGAATATAAAACCGCAAAATAAAAGTGTAGCTATGGAAATAAAATTAGACAGAAAAAAAGATTATATTACAAAATCTGATCACAAAGAACAAATAATGAAATATCTATCATGGAAAATCAAACCTTTTGCCCTCTACCATGAAATCCGTGAAATAAGCCGAATATTCAATTTCTCTCCGGAAGAAATAGAAAGTATTTTGAAAGAACTAGAAGATGAAAACAAAATATTCCCTTTAACAGCAGAAGGGCCACGAGACATACACTATATGTTGAAGGCTGACATCCAGCTGCAACTTCTTATAGATATGAAGAAAAGTCCTCAAAAACCAGCTTTCCTCATCTCTTCCCGGCTTTCTCCCTCAAATAACTGGAGAAAAGAAGAGTGGGTTATCATCATTCAGGATTATGTACTAGGAAAAAATTTAAAAAGTCAACTCCCTTCTTACGCTGATTTCGAACCGTTACGCTACATATTAATGCATATGCCAACCTTTCCCGAATGGATGCCTTTTTTTCAAAATATTCCCATATACATCATCGACACTCTTTTTCACGAATACAAATATATATGGGCATCAGGGTTGCTTCATCCCAACATAACCTGTATGATAAACGGATACTTTGAAAATGAAAAAATAGAACCGACAATCCGAGAAAAATATAAATTGGAATTTGCATTTTACCAATATATCCTACCCGGACACATCAACGAAATTCCCAAAAAAATTTCTACTGATATGCCCGAAGGTATGTATTACCATGCTATTTATCACCAATATAGAGGCGATCTCAGCAAAGCTCTTGATCTCTATTCTCAATCATTGAAAGGAATGAATACTAAAACCTTTGACAACGCATTGCTCAATCTCTTCTATACCATTGCCTTACTAAACGACTCCACCATCGAGTCAAAAAAAACATTGCGAAACTTATTTATGAGAGATTATCTTCCATCAGAAATGATGCCTGCCCAACTACTTGCCCTTTATGCTTTAAATGAAAAAATGGAATCAGCCATAGAACATATTCTCTATAATTACGACAAATTTTCACCATTAGTCAAAGTTCTGATTATGCTTATAACACATCATTATCAACTTCAGAAAAAAATAAAACTAAACATAAGTAATGATGAAATACAGCAGTTCATTGACGCCGATCATCTTAAGTTATTACAATTGGAATGCTCTCTAGATTTCTCTCCTTACATTGGCAAAGCAGACTGTCTGATTCAAGAAATAGGCTTTCCCCCTTTACTCCCTCCCTTTCAAAAAATGAATGAATGGGAAAGAGTTCTTGCATTACTCTTAGATAAATCCAAAGAACTCTCACCCAAAAACAAAGAAAAAAAAGAAAGTTCCGAATCACAAAGCCGGATTATTTACCGTATAGACCGACACAACAACATTAATCCATACTTACAAAAATCAAAGGACGGCATTGTATGGAGTAAAGGACGTATCATTTCACTCACTACTTTTCAGCAAGGTATGTCCGAGATGAATGAAACAGATCACGCATTAACTTTATGTATTAAAAAACTTTCTAATGATTGGGAAGAAAAAAGCCGTATGCGCTTCAGTGGCGCCAAGCCTATTATGCAGCTGGTAGGATATCCTTTGGTATTTTCGGACGAAAATCCTGAAAGACAAATCACAATTCGAAAAGAAGAGCCACAAATAACCGTCATAAAAACAACTAGCGGTTTCAAAATAGAAAGCAATGTAGACACGAACAAAATAGAAGGGAATTATATGGTAAAAAGAGAGAAAGAAACGCTTATAAAAATAATAGAACTCCGCAATTTTCAACGTGATATCATCCTAATCTTAAATCGTATATCTATATTCCCGTTACAGGCTGAAAAACAGTTAACTGAAGTATTACAGGAATTAAACAAAAACTTTATTATCCATTCCGACTTGCCCGCATAATAACCTCACAAGAAGAACGAATCATTATCAACTATATTAAACGAATTATGATACATTTTTTTAAGAATTCCATTGCCGCTATAAAGTTACCCGATAAGTTCACTTATCCTTTTCACTATACCCCTCATCCACTTTGCATAATAGCGACTAAAGAAGTACAAGCCTATCTGGCAAGTCAATCCCAATGGCAAAAAGAATTGCAACAAGGAAAAATGTTTGGCGTTCTAATTGTACAAACACCCGAGAATAAAATAGGTTATTTGGCCGCATTTTCAGGAACATTGGCTAGTAAAAGCCATCATCCTTTCTTCGTCCCACCAATTTATGATTTGTTACAACCACAAGGATTCTTCAAAATAGAGGAAGAACATATATCTGCCATCAATGTACGCATTAAAAAGACACAGAACGATCCCCATTACATAGATTTGCTCCGACAAATTGAAAAAGAAACAATGCAGTCCCAGCAGGAATTGACAGAAGCTAAAGAATTTTTCAAATCCGCTAAAAAAAACAGAGAAATCCGGCGTAAGACGGGAGTTCCCGACGCAAAGGAATTAGCTGCAATGATACGCGAAAGCCAGTTTCAAAAAGCTGAATTAAAACGCATGGAAAAAATGTGGAAAGAAAAAAACGTTCTGCCACTTTGCAACGAAAACTATTTGAGCAGTTTCAGATACTAAACGCCCGTGGAGAAACAAAAGATTTATGTCGTATTTTTGCACAAACTATACAAAAATTTCCTCCAGCCGGAGCCGGTGAATGTGCTGCTCCCAAATTACTCCAGTATGCCTATAAGCATCAATTAAAACCTATTGCCATGGCAGAATTCTGGTGGGGAGATTCTCCAAAAGCAGAAATAAGACATCATGGATACTACTATCCAGCATGTAAAGGGAAATGCGAACCTATCTTGAAACATATGTTACAAGGACTGGAAGTGGAAGAAAACCCCTTGTTGAAAAAACATTATCATGAAATACCATTAGAGATAGTATATGAAGATAATTACCTAGTCGTAGTCAACAAACCAGCAGGAATGCTCTCGGTTCCAGGAAAAGGAGAAATCGACTCTGTCTATCAACATATAAAGACACTTTATCCAGATGCCACAGGTCCTCTGATAGTCCACCGATTGGACATGGCGACTTCCGGTGTGTTATTGATAGCAAAAAACAAAAAAGTACATCAGCATCTGCAAGCACAATTCAAGAATAGAATGATAAAAAAGCGATATATTGCCTTATTGGATGGCAAGATTCCCTCTAAAGAAGGGACTATAACACTCCCCCTCCGTATGAATCCTCTTGACAGGCCCAGACAAATAGTAGATCATGAACATGGAAAAACCGCTATCACACTGTATCGGGTTTTAAACGAACAAGAAGGAAGAACACTTATTGCCTTTCATCCATTAACAGGACGGACACATCAATTAAGAGTACATGCCGCCCATCCGGAAGGATTACATTGTCCTATACGAGGAGATGAACTTTACGGACGAAAAGCAGACAGGCTTTATTTACATGCTGAAAGTTTAGAGTTTGTTCATCCTATAACTAAAAAAATAATTTTTGTAGAAAAGAAAAGTAATTTCTGATAGTTATTGCTCAGAAAATTTATCTGTAGGTGCCGAAAAAAATATTTTCAGCACCTCACACACTAAATTAGTATTTTACCATTCCTGAGGTGGCATCCGTTTTATTCTTCCATACACATATATAAATGCGGGAATCAAAAAAATTACTGCAAATATCCATGCCGTAGGGTCACCAAAACAAACAGCTAAATAGCCCAATGCTGGTACCGCATAAAGACTAACCATTATACGGGCAATCATTTCGGATACCCCCGACAACATAGCCAAATTGGTAAAGCCCGCCCCCTGAATGGAATAACGCAAGATACAAAGTAAACCCAAAACCGGAAAAAAAGAAACGGAAATATGCAAAAACAGTTCCGTATCCTTCAGAATCTCCCATTCCACAGGGTCAACAAATAACAAGGCAAAAGTACGCGCTCCCAACATCAAGACTCCAAACATAAAAGCACTATAAATAGTCATCATCAATACACTCGCCTTGATTCCCTGCCAGATACGCTTCGGCTTTCCTGCACCGTAATTCTGTCCACTATAAGTAGCCATAGCTATACCCAGACTCTCAAGTGGACACATACAAAACATCTTAATACGCATAGCAGCCGTAAAAGCAGCCACACAAGCAGTACCCAACGCATTATTCGCACTTTGCAACATAATACTGCCGATAGCAGTAATAGAGAACTGCAATCCCATCGGCACACCTATATACAATAAAGTCTTTGCCAACGCTCCTCGAAATTTATGTTCTGCCGAAGTCCCCTTCAGAATCTCAAAGTGACGCATCATATACAAATAACACAACACTGCCGAAACACCTTGTGAGAATACCGTAGCTAAAGCCGCTCCCGCAACTCCCCAATCAAGTACCAAAATACAAAAAAGATCAAGCAAAATATTCAATATCGTAGAAAAAAGCAAAAACCAAAACGGAGTCTTGCTATCACCCAATGCACGAATAATACTTGAAAGCAAATTATAGAAAAAGGTACAGGGCACCCCGATGAAAGTAATCAGCAAATAAAAATAAGCATCCTCAAGGATGTTCTCCGGGGTCTGCATCATCTGAAGAATATCCGAACAAAACATACTAGTCACAATAGCAATTACCACAGACATCACCGCTGCCAATTGTAAACTAACTGCCACAAAACGCCGCATCATACCATAATCCCTTGCTCCAAACTTCTGTGCAACTGGAATACCGAAACCACCACAACAGCCATTGCAAAAGCCTAATATCAAAAACACCACCGAAGTGCTAGCTCCTACAGAAGCCAAAGCATTAATTCCAAGAAACTTACCCACAATAGCAGCATCCATCAAGGAATAAGTCTGCTGAAGTAAATTACCCAGCAATAAAGGAAAAGCAAAATTCAATATCAAAGGGAACGGACGTCCCGAAGTCATCTCTCTCGAAGTCGCCATAACATGAATGTATTGTAAATTCGAGCACAAATATATACCATCCTTTGTAAAAATACATATTCTAGAACTTCATTTCAACGAATACCCATTAATTAAATGATACATATCAATTTTTCTCGGAGAACTATCATCTTTCCCAAAATCCTGAATAGAAAAGCAACAACACAGCAAACAATTCCAAACGCCCTATCAACATAAGGAACGACAATACCCATTTAGCAGCATCGGGCAACGCCGCCCACGAAAAAGCAGGACCGAATGCCCCTAACCCCGGTCCCACATTGCCTAAGCTAGAAATAACCGTACTCATCGCCTCAGTCAGCCCCACCCCGAAAAACATCAGTAGTGTCCATCCGACCAAAGCACAAAACAAATAAAATACAAAGAATGTATTCACCGAAGCAATAATGGAAGGCGATATAACCTGACGGTTCACACGAACAGGCAATACAGCCCTAGGATGCAGCATCCGTTTGAATTCATTCTTGATATTACGCGCCAGAATCATAAGGCGCATGTTTTTGATTCCCCCACTAGTAGACCCCGTACATCCACCCGACAACATAGCAAAAATAAGAAGCATCCATGTAAAAGATGGCCACAAGTTATAATCATCCGTTGCAAAACCGCATGACGTATGTGCCGTAGCCACTTGAAACAGAGCCCTGCGGAATGCCTTTTCCCAATCATAATGATTCTGAAAAACTAAGGCAAGCGTGATAACAAGCGTCAGAATACTTACTGATTTCATAAACCAACGGAATTCATCATCCTGAAATAGACGCTTGCCCTTCCCTTTCAGGCACATAAAATAGAGAGAGAAATTAATACCCGAAAGAATCATAAATATCGCTATTACATATTCTATAAACGGAGAATTCCAATAAGCCACACTGGCTTGTTTAGTAGAATAACCACCTGTAGCCGTTGTAGAGAATGAATGACATACCGCGTCAAAAAAACTCATTCCTCCTATCATCAGCAGCATAGTTTCTACAACTGTAAGGATAGCATATATCATCCACAGCCACTTAGCCATCACATCAATCCGAGGATGTGTTTTGTCGTGCGTCACTCCGATAGCCTCAGCTGAAAAAAGTTGTATAGTTCCTCCCCCGAAAATAGGAAGCACAGCAATAGTAAAAAAAACAATACCCAAGCCACCTATCCATTGTGTCAGGCTACGCCAAAATAACAGGCCATGTGAAAGAGATTCTATATCATCTAATATAGTAGCTCCTGTAGTAGTAAAACCCGACATGGTTTCAAAAAAAGCATCTGTCACTGAAGGGATTCCTCCACTAAAATAAAAAGGTAGCATTCCAAACAACGTAAACAAAAACCAAGTAAAAGTTACAATACAGTACCCATCTCGTCGTGTTAGTCGATTCTCAGCACCTCTACTACAAATTAGCAAAACTCCACCGACCAATGTATTCAAAAGAATGGTATATAGAAAATATTGATAATCTTGCTCACCGTAACATAAGGAAATAGCCGCACAAAGCAGAAACATAGCAGATTCAATAAAAAGTAATACTCCCAATACACGGAATATCATTTTTTTATTTATCAAGCTATTATTTCGGCTTCCACCTTTATATAATTTATCTGGATTATAAAATTCTCCCATCTTTTTATACCTTTTATATTTGACAAGTATATAGCGAATACTATGCCAAAATGAAAAAGCAGATTATAATCTCCTGATAAACAAACAGATACCATATTCAGTCATAAAAAAGAAAAACACAACCCTTTTCAAAATGAAAGGGGGCGTGTTTTCAAAACAATAAGGTTGCAGATACGACGATCTCAAGCAAAATTTAAATTGCATACATATCTGCTAACACTATAACATCTTCCTCATTATAATGAATAGTGAATAAATATTTTAAGATTACCCACTATTTTACTATTTTTGCATCCAAATCGATAATCCTCTACTAAATTTAATTACGCCTACTGTGGAATTATTCTACAGCTGTTGCCTATTTTCCACACTTTCCCTATCAACAAAAGACAGAAATAAAGCACTGATTATGAATAGGAAAGACTATTTACAATAGTTTGGCACGCTGCTTGTATTTCTACTGATGGCATCTTAAACAATAACAAAACTAAAGTATGAAACTATTTTTTACACACAAAGAAATTGCGCTAAAAAAGAAAAGAACAGCGCTTGTAGTAATAGGTATTGGACTAGTTATCGGGATTTACCTGATTGTTTCCCATCAACCGGCAAAGATGCCGGAACTTCCAGTAGTTGCCATAGCACCAGCAACGCAAGACGATGTGGAAATATATGGTGAATATGTAGGACGCGTACGTGCACAGCAATTCGTTGAAGTACGTGCCCGAGTAGAGGGATATTTAGAACAAATGCTTTTCGCAGAAGGTACATATGTCACTAAAAATCAAGTGCTGTTTGTTATCAATCAAGATCAATATCGGGCCAAAGCTGACAAAGCGCGCGCCCAATTGAAAAAGGATGAGGCACAAGCACAAAAAGCAAAACGCGACTTAGAACGTATCCGTCCGCTATATGAACAAAACGCTGCCAGCCAGTTGGACTTGGACAATGCTACTGCTGCATATGAAACAGCAGAAGCGTCGGTAGCTATGAGTAGTGCCGATCTTGATCAAGCAGAACTGGAACTAGGTTATACTATAGTTCGTTCTCCATTAGCAGGGCATATCAGTGAACGTCACGTAGATTTAGGAACATTAGTCGGTCCGGGTGGCAAATCATTGCTTGCTACCATAGTAAAAAGTGATACTGTATTAGTGGATTTCAGCATGACTGCTCTAGACTATCTGAAAAGTAAAGAACGTAATGTGAACTTAGGTCAAAAAGACTCCACCCGCTCCTGGCAACCCAATGTATCCATTACTTTGGCAGATAATACTATTTATCCATACAAAGGACTAGTAGACTTTGCCGAACCGCAAGTTGATCCACGCACAGGTACATTCTCCGTACGTGCCGAAATGCCGAATCCAGAACGGGTATTACTTCCTGGGCAGTTCACCAAAGTAAAACTATTATTGGATGTCAGAGAGAGTGCTACGGTAGTCCCGTTAAAGTCCGTTATCATAGAAAAAGGCGGCGCCTATATTTATGTAATGCGCAAAGATTCTACAGTAGAGAGACGTTTCATTGAATTAGGTCCTGAATTCCAAAATCAAGTAGTGGTGGAAAGAGGCTTGGCCCCCGGAGAAGACATTGTCATAGAAGGATACCACAAGCTGAATCCAGGCATGAAAGTGAAAGTAAGTCCTGCCGTAGAGGACAAAAAAACGGAGGAAGAAGATACGATCGGATAATTTCACTCCCGAATACGAATTCCCCTATGGAGGAAAATTTACGCATTCAAAAAAACAATAGACATTATGAAAGTTAGTTTCTTTATAGACAGACCGGTATTTTCAGCTGTCATCTCCATATTAATAGTCATTGTCGGTATCATCGGTCTCACGATGCTACCCATTGACCAATATCCGCAGATTACTCCGCCGGTAGTGAAAATCAGCGCATCCTATCCGGGTGCCAGTGCCCTGACAGTATCACAGGCTGTAGCCACTCCTATAGAGCAGGAATTGAACGGTACCCCAGGAATGCTTTACATGGAATCAAATAGTTCCAATTCGGGAGGTTTTTCAGCCACCGTCACTTTTGATATCTCGGCAGATCCCGATCTAGCGGCAGTGGAAATACAGAACCGTATCAAGTTAGCAGAATCACGCCTCCCAGCAGAAGTTATACAAAATGGTATTTCGGTAGAGAAACAGGCTGCCAGTCAATTGCTGACCCTATGCCTTACCTCTACCGACCCGAAGTTCGATGAAATATACCTTAGCAACTTTGCCACTCTGAATGTGCTGGACCTAATCCGCCGTATCCCTGGCGTAGGACGTGTTTCAAACATCGGAAGCCGATATTATGCCATGCAAATCTGGGTACAACCCGACAAACTGGCCAATTTCGGTCTGACTGTAGCCGACTTGCAGAATGCACTAAAAGACCAAAATCGAGAATCAGCAGCCGGTGTACTGGGACAACAACCCGTACAAGGATTAGACGTAACCATTCCCATCACTACTCAGGGACGTCTATCTACCGTAAGCCAGTTTGAGGAAATCGTAGTCCGTGCTAATGCCGATGGTTCCATCATCCGTTTACGTGATGTGGCCCGCATCTCACTCGAAGCACAATCATACAATACCGAGAGTGCCATCAACAAAGAAAATGCAGCGGTATTGGCCATCTATATGTTACCAGGAGCCAACGCTATGGAAGTAGCAAAAAGCGTGAAAGAAGCTATGGAGGAAATCAGCAAGAATTTTCCCGAAGGAATGAGTTACGAGATACCTTTCGATATGACTACGTATATTTCGGAATCCATTCATGAAGTGTACAAAACACTGTTTGAAGCCCTGATACTGGTTATCATCGTAGTATACCTTTCACTCCAAAGCTGGCGTGCAACAGTTATCCCACTAGTTGCCGTACCTATCTCACTGATTGGAACTTTTGGATTTATGTTGATTTTCGGATTCTCGCTTAATATCCTGACCCTGTTGGGATTGGTACTTGCCATCGGTATTGTGGTGGACGATGCTATCGTGGTAGTAGAGAATGTGGAGCGTATCATGGAAGAGGAGAAACTATCTCCCTACCAAGCTACCAAGAAAGCTATGGAAGGACTTACAGGAGCCATTATCGCCACTTCTTTGGTACTGGCAGCAGTATTTGTTCCCGTAAGTTTTCTAGGTGGAATTACCGGACAACTTTATCGCCAGTTTACGGTAACCATCGTAGTATCTGTATTACTGTCTACGGTAGTAGCTTTGACACTGAGTCCAGTCATGTGTTCACTTATTCTGAAACCGGAAGATCCGAACAAGAAAAAGAATATCATATTCCGCCGTATCAATAAGTGGCTGGCTATCGGCAATCATAAATATGTAGGACTCATCAAGCACATTGTGAAACACCCGCGTCGGGTACTGAGCACATTCGGCATGGTATTGATCGCCATCCTGTTAATCCATCGCATTATTCCCACCAGCTTCCTCCCCATCGAAGACCAAGGATATTTTAAAATAGAGTTGGAACTGCCCGAAGGTGCAACGTTGGAACGTACACGTATCGTGACGGAACGTGCTGTGGAATACCTGATGGAAAATCCGGCAGTGGAATATGTACAAAGCGTGGCAGGAAGCAGTCCGCGTGTAGGGACCAGTCAGGCACGAAGTGAACTGACTATCATCTTAAAACCTTGGGAGGAACGTGACTCGCAAACTATTGACGATATTATGGCACAGGTAAAAAAAGACATGTCGCAATACCCCGAATGCAAGGTATATCTTTCCACCCCTCCCGTTATTCCGGGATTGGGCAGTTCGGGTGGTTTCGAGATGCAACTGGAAGCACGTGGAGATGCCACTTTTGAAAATTTGGTACAAGCTACGGATACATTGATGTTTTATGCATCAAAACGTAAGGAATTATCAGGTTTATCCTCGGCTTTACAAGCGGACATCCCCCAACTTTATTTCGATGTAGACCGTGACAAAGTAAAATTCGCAGGAGTACCTTTAGCAGATGTATTCTCGACCATGAAAGCTTATACAGGTTCGGTATATGTAAACGATTTCAATATGTTTAATCGTATCTACCGTGTATATATTCAAGCAGAAGCACCCTACCGGGAACATAAGGAGAATATCAACCTATTTTTTGTACGGGGTACAGACAATGCCATGATACCGCTCACCTCGTTGGGTACCACTTCGTATACCACAGGTCCGGGCAGCATCAAACGTTTTAATATGTTCAACAGTTCTGTGATTCGCGGTGAGGCCGCAGATGGTTACAGTTCAGGACAGGCCATGGAAATTATCGAACAAATAGCTCGCGAACACCTACCAGAAAATATCGGTGTAGAATGGAGCGGACTATCTTTCCAGGAAAAACAAGCAGGTGGACAGACCGGTATGGTGCTGGCATTAGTGTTCATGTTCGTGTTTTTGTTCCTTGCTGCCTTATACGAAAGCTGGATGGTACCGGTTGCAGTATTACTCTCTTTACCTGTAGCCGCATTAGGTGCCTATCTAGGTGTATGGGGCTGTGGGTTGGAGAATGATGTCTATTTCCAGATCGGATTGGTGATGTTGGTAGGACTGGCCGCCAAAAATGCAATTCTTATTGTAGAGTTTGCCAAAGAACAAGTGGACAGAGGAATAGATGTGGTACAAGCTGCACTCCATGCTTCACAACTCCGCTTTCGACCTATTTTGATGACTTCATTGGCATTCATCTTAGGTATGTTACCTATGGTTATCGCCAGCGGGCCAGGTTCAGCCAGCCGTCAAGCTATTGGTACAGGTGTATTCTTCGGAATGATCTTTGCTGTAACTGTGGGAATTTTGTTAGTACCTTTCTTCTTTGTACTGATATACAAGATGAAAGCGAAAATGAAACAAAAATAAGGATATAAAAAGACGAAAGAAATGATGAAACATACATTATTATATATAGCCGTATCAGGAATGACTTTGCTGACTTCTTGCCAATTAGGTAAGCACTACACACGTCCCGACTTGCATCTGCCCCAACAATTAGATACGCTACGACAACAGGATACATTATCTATTGCCGATATGCAGTGGTGGGAAATCTATACGGACACAACCTTGCAAAGCTTGATAGAAAAAACGTTGGATAACAACAAAGACATGAAAATTGCTGCGGCACGTGTAAAAGAACTTGCCGCAATGAAGCGCATAGACTTTGCCAACCTTTTCCCCCAACTGAACGGAGGCGCTTATGCTCAAAAAGAAGGAAGTAATTATGGTGGTAACAACTATAAAAATGACCCCGAACTGGGTGGTAAACTTACCGTAACTTGGGAATTAGACCTATGGGGTAACCTGCGTTGGGCAAAAGACAAAAGCATAGCACAATTCCTGGGAAGCATCGAGGCGCAACGTGCCTTGAAAATGAGTATTGTGTCCGAAGTGGCACAAGCCTATTTTGAATTGGTCGCATTAGACAATGAGCTGAACATTGTTCGTCAAACACTCTATGCCCGTAAAGAAGGAGTACGCTTGGCAAAACTTCGTTTTGAAGGAGGACTAACTTCAGAAACTTCTTATCAACAGGCACAAGTGGAGTATGCACGTACCGCAACTTTAGTTCCTGAACTAGAAAGGAAAATTTCATTGAAAGAAAATGATATTGCATTTTTAGCAGGCGAATACCCGCACCGCATACAGCGTTCCATTCTACCCGAAGAAGTAAAACTACCTGAAACATTACCAGTAGGTCTACCCTCCACTCTGCTGGAACGTCGTCCCGATGTACGTGAAGCAGAACAGAAATTAATAGCAGCCAATGCCAGTGTAGGTATTGCCTATACCAATATGTTCCCACGACTTAGCCTCACAGCACAATATGGCGTAGAAAGTGAAGAATTCTCTGATTTCTTCAAATCGCCCATTCATTATATCAGTGGCAATCTTCTAACTCCTCTCTTCGCCATGGGAAAATACAGAGCAACCCTACAGGCCAAAAAGGCCGCATACGAACAGGAATGCTACAGCTATGAAAAATCAGTGCTGACTGCATTCAAAGAGGCCCGCAATGCCATTGTGGACTTCAATAAGATAAAAGATATCTACGAATCGCGCCTGCAACTGGAACGTTCCTCTAAAGCAACAATGGAACTGGCCCAATTGCAATACATCAATGGAGTAATAGGCTATCTAGATGTATTGGATGCACAACGTAGCTATTTCGACGCACAAATAGGATTAAGCAATGCAATAAGAGACAAACAGATTACATTAGTAAAATTGTATAAAGCATTAGGGGGTGGATGGTAACCATCCCCTCTTTTCTGTATCTTCCTTTATCCGGAAAATCAAATTAAGATATATGCCTGATAGGACGTATTGTTCTCTACCGGTGTAAGTGACAAATAACCCGACTTCACTTTTCCATTCTCCAGATATAAAGGATACTTTTCTTGAAGCGCAAGATGAGAATGCCATGCCTCACCAGGCTTTGCATAATATTCTATAACATATCGTCCCTGCACGCCATCACACACATAGTTATCATATATCAAGCGTGCTACCACTCCCATATTCATACGAAGATTTATTTCCACACACGGATGAATGGCATACCCGCTATTTTGGGTACGGCATATCATCATATCCACCCCCAGATAGCCTTCGTAACTCCCTTTTATCACCTCTGCCAACTCTACCTGTAACGCCCTCCCAACCTGATGTAAGATTTCCGCAGAAACATAAGTGGATATCCTCGCTTCAATAACCCGATCCGCCGCCAACAAGTTTTCTTTATAAACACCTCTCTTATCCGTTTCAAATAAGGAATACCCTATAAAATGTACCTGTCCCCACTCGTCTGCAAAAAACTCCATGGCAAAATCCAAAAGCTTATCATAAAAAGGTTCTCCTATCACCTCATGCTGAGTGGTAAGTATGTGTCGAATCCACCCTTCCAGAGGGATGGGAAAACTACCTGAAACATATTGTATCCCTCTTCCACTACCAGACCATGGCGCTTTTAACAAAGCACGAGAATGAGACAACACAAAAGCCTTCACTTCCTCTATTGACGACAATACAAAAGCCTCCCCCAATATGGGAATATTCCCACCTATATGTCTACAAAGGCGGCGTAACACTTTTACAGCCGTCTGACGTCCGGATATTTGACGGATACGCTTCATACGCTCTACTGAAGGATATGCTGTATCAGGAAATCCAGCTTCCTGCAAACGACGCACCAAAGACGGATTCCATCCCCAAGGAATCACCTTATTATAAATGGGTACGAATTCTAAAACCCAATTGACCGAAAGTGGCAAAAAAGATTGTCTTTCCATTGTTTTCATACGCTGAGCAGAATCCAGCCACACAGTTCCTCCCTCTTCTGCATACCATGCAGGCAACATGGATAGCTCGGCCGCCATTCGTCGTGCACTGGCAGGTGCCATATAATAAGGATCACCACAAGCTAATGCCATATCATTTTCCGGATTGAATAAATAAAGCGCTTCCATTTCCGGACACAAAGATAAATGTTTTAGAGTACAAACCATTTCTCTTGTCCGTCTTTTAGTAGAAAAAAAATAATATTTTGCTATCTCCAGTTTGCAATTTGAATTAGTATTGCTATATTTGCAGCCGATAAAAAAGCAACCATGGAAACCTTTTACAGAACACACAGTTATCTGGTGGAACATACAAATGCTCCTGTTCGCCGGGACTTGATGGACGAGATAGACTGGAATGACAGACTGATCGGTATCAAGGGTACTCGTGGCGTAGGGAAAACGACTTTCCTCCTGCAATATGCAAAAGAAAAGTTCGGAACGGATCACTCATGTCTGTTCATCAACATGAATAACTTTTACTTCTCTAAATATACATTAGTGGAGTTTGCCGCAGAATTCGTAAAACGAGGAGGAAAAGTTTTGTTGATAGACCAAGTGTTTAAGTATCCCGAATGGAGCCACGACCTGCGTGCTTGCTATGAAATGTTTCCTACTCTGAAGATTATATTCACCGGATCATCCGTGATGCGACTGAAAGAAGAAAATCCAGAACTGAGCGGCATTGTCAAGGTATACTACCTGAGAGGTTTCTCATTCCGCGAATATCTGAATTTGCAAAGCGGCAATTGTTTCCGTGCCTATACCTTACAAGAAATTTTGGAGAATCACGAACAGATAGCGAAAACCATCCTGCGCAACGTGAAGCCCTTGGATTATTTTCAAGACTATCTGCATCACGGTTTCTACCCATTCTTCCTGGAAAAACGTAACTTTTCGGAGAATCTGCTAAAAACCATGAATATGATGATAGAAGTAGATATACTTCTTATCAAACAAATTGAGCTGAAATATCTTTCAAAGATAAAAAAATTACTATATTTGCTAGCTGTGGACGGACCCGTTGCTCCGAACGTCAGCCAGCTGGCCACGGAGATTCAAACTTCACGTGCCACGGTGATGAATTACATTAAGTATCTGGCAGATGCGCGTCTTATCAATATGGTTTATCCCAAGGGAGAGGAATTTCCCAAGAAACCTTCCAAACTGATGATGCACAACACCAACCTGATGTACTCCATTTATCCGGTAAAGGTCGAAGAACAGGATGTACTGGATACATTTTTCATGAATACCCTGTATAAGGACCATAAACTATATAAAGGCGATAAAGGCACTTCATTTATGGTAGACAACGGACTGCATTTCCGTATTTGCGCAGAAGGGTGCAAGTTCAAAAATAATCCAAACGTGTATTATGCCCTACACAAATTGGAATTAGGACACGGAAATATGATCCCATTATGGCTTTTCGGCTTTTTATATTAAGAGATAGAGAATAGATTTTATTACCTAATAATTAGTAATTGTATGACTAAACAAAAAAAATTCATCACTTGTGATGGTAACCAGGCAGCAGCACATATCTCGTATATGTTCTCTGAAGTAGCTGCTATCTATCCCATCACTCCGTCGTCTACTATGGCTGAATACGTAGACGAATGGGCTGCCGCAGGTCGTAAAAACATCTTCGGCGAAACAGTTTTGGTACAAGAAATGCAGTCAGAAGGCGGTGCAGCAGGTGCTGTTCATGGTTCTCTTCAGGCAGGTGCGTTGACTACCACTTACACTGCATCTCAGGGTCTGTTGCTGATGATCCCTAACATGTACAAAATTGCCGGTGAATTCCTGCCTTGCGTATTCCACGTATCGGCTCGTACATTGGCTTCACACGCATTGTGTATCTTTGGTGACCATCAGGACGTCATGTCTTGCCGCCAAACAGGTTTCGCCATGTTGTGCGAAGGTTCTGTACAAGAAGTTATGGATATGGCTGCTGTAGCTCATCTTGCTACTATCAAATCTCGCGTGCCATTCGTCAACTTCTTCGATGGTTTCCGTACTTCTCACGAAATCCAAAAAATTGAAATGCTGGAGAATGAAGATCTGGCAGGTCTGATTGATCAACAGGCTTTGGCAGAATTCCGTCAACGCGCGTTGAATCCTAACAACCCTGTTGCACGCGGTATGGCTGAAAACCCCGACCACTTCTTCCAGCACAGAGAATCTTGCAATAACTTCTATGAAGCAGTTCCGGCTATCGTAGAAGAATACATGAACGAAATCAGCAAAATCACAGGCCGTCCTCATGGTTTGTTCGATTACTATGGTGCTGAAGACGCTGAACGCGTAATTATCGCAATGGGTTCTGTTACAGAAGCTGCCCGCGAAGCTATCGACTACTTGATGAGCAAAGGTGAAAAAGTAGGTTTGGTTTCTGTACATTTATACCGTCCGTTCTCTGCTAAACATTTCTTGGCTGCTGTACCTAAGACTGCCAAGACTATCGCAGTTCTTGACCGTACTAAAGAACCGGGAGCAAACGGCGAACCTTTGTATCTGGATGTTAAAGACTGCTTCTATGGAACAGAAAACGCTCCGGTTATCGTAGGTGGACGTTACGGTTTAGGTTCTAAAGACACTACTCCTGCTCAAATCATCGCTGTATTCAAGAATTTGGCTCTGCCAATGCCGAAAAACCACTTCACTGTGGGTATCGTAGACGATGTAACTTTCACTTCTCTTCCTCAAGAAGAAGAAATCGCATTAGGCGGCGAAGGTATGTTTGAAGCTAAATTCTACGGATTAGGTGCTGACGGTACTGTAGGTGCTAACAAGAACTCAGTGAAAATTATCGGTGACAACACCGACAAGCACTGTCAGGCTTATTTCTCATACGACTCTAAGAAATCTGGTGGTTTCACTTGCTCTCACCTCCGTTTCGGCGATACTCCTATCCGTTCTACTTATTTAGTAAATACTCCGAACTTCGTAGCTTGCCACGTACAAGCTTATTTGCACATGTACGATGTAACTCGTGGTTTACGTAAGAACGGTTCTTTCTTGTTGAACACTATTTGGGAAGGTGAAGAACTGGCCAAGAACTTACCGAACAAGGTTAAGAAATATTTCGCACAAAACAACATTACTGTTTACTATATCAATGCAACTCAGATTGCTCAGGAAATCGGTTTGGGCAACCGTACCAATACCATCCTGCAATCAGCATTCTTCCGTATCACAGGCGTTATTCCTGTTGACTTGGCTGTAGAACAGATGAAGAAATTCATCGTTAAGTCTTATGGCAAGAAGGGCGAAGACGTGGTGAACAAGAACTATGCTGCCGTAGACCGTGGTGGCGAATACAAACAATTGGCTGTTGATCCGGCTTGGGCTAATCTGGAAGTTGAAGCTCCTGCTGCTAACAATGACCCTGCATTCATCAACGAAGTAGTTCGTCCTATCAACGCTCAGGATGGTGACTTATTGCCGGTATCTGCATTCAAAGGCATCGAAGACGGTACTTGGGAACAAGGTACTGCTCAATACGAAAAACGTGGTGTAGCTGCATTCGTACCTGAATGGAATGCTGAAAACTGTATCCAGTGTAACAAGTGTGCATATGTTTGTCCTCATGCTTCTATCCGTCCGTTCGTACTTGACGCTGAAGAACAAAAGGGTGCAAACTTCGAGACATTGAAAGCTGTAGGTAAACAATTTGACGGAATGACATTCCGTATCCAGGTTGACGTGCTTGACTGTCTGGGTTGTGGTAACTGTGCTGATGTTTGTCCGGGCAATCCGAAGAAGGGAGGCAAGGCTCTTACAATGAAACATTTGGAAAGCCAGTTGTCTCAAGCAGCCAATTGGGAATACTGCGCTAAGAACGTGAAGAGCAAACAACATTTAGTAGATATCAAAGCCAATGTGAAGAACTCTCAGTTCGCTACTCCGTTGTTCGAATTCTCTGGAGCTTGTTCAGGTTGTGGTGAAACTCCATATGTGAAACTGATTTCCCAGTTATTCGGTGACCGTGAAATGGTTGCTAACGCTACCGGATGTTCTTCTATCTACTCTGGTTCTGTTCCTTCAACTCCTTATACTAAGAACGAAAAGGGTCAAGGTCCTGCTTGGGCTAACTCATTGTTCGAAGATTTCTGCGAATTCGGTTTGGGTATGACTTTGGCTGACAAGAAACTTCGTGCACGTATCGAAGCTGCTATGAAGGATGCTATCGCCAGTGATACTTGTCCAGCAGAATACAAAGAAGCATTCCAGGAATGGATTGATGGTAAGGACGATGCAGACAAGAGCAAAGCCGCTGCCGAAAAGATCATTCCAATGGTGGAAGCTGCTAAAGATAAATGTAAGAACTGCGCTACCATTGCAGAATTCAAGAACTATTTGGTTAAGAAGAGCCAATGGATTATCGGTGGTGACGGTGCTTCTTACGATATCGGTTACGGTGGTTTGGACCATGTGATTGCTTCCGGCGAAGATGTAAATATTTTGGTATTGGATACTGAAGTTTACTCTAATACTGGTGGTCAGTCATCTAAGGCTACTCCGCTGGGTGCTATCGCTAAGTTTGCCGCTTCAGGTAAGCGTGTACGTAAGAAAGACCTTGGTATGATCGCTACTACTTACGGTTATGTATATGTTGCCCAGATTGCTATGGGTGCTGACCAAGCTCAGACTTTGAAAGCTATCCGTGAAGCAGAAGCTTATCCCGGTCCGTCATTGGTTATCGCTTACGCTCCGTGTATCAACCACGGTTTGAAGGCAGGTATGGGTAAGAGCCAGGCTGAAGAGGCTAAGGCTGTAGAATGCGGTTACTGGCACTTATGGCGTTTCAACCCTGCTTTGGAAGAAGAAGGCAAGAATCCATTCATGCTTGACTCTAAAGAACCGAAATGGGAAGGTTTCCAGGATTTCTTGAAGAACGAAGTTCGTTTTGCCTCTGTAATGAAGCAGTATCCTGCTGAAGCTGCTAATCTGTTTGCTGCTTGCGAAGAAATGGCCAAGAAACGTTATGCTTCTTACAAACGTATGGAAGCAATGAATTGGAGTGAATAATTTCTAATACATGCATATAAAAAAGGCTTGTTCATGAAGAACAAGCCTTTTTTATAACCTTTTTCTACCATTAGTATATATGAGGCCACGCATACGTATGCACAAAATAAGACCTCAATTTCAAATATTTCTACTTTTACCATCACTATTTATGGCTTAAGGTTACCAAAAATTTCCTACCTTTGCCACATAACATTATGAAAAACCTATAAACATGAATACTCTAACCAACCTGAAATACACATTGGCTGTCACAGCCGGACTGTGCTCCTCTTTTGCATACGCACAAAACCATCCTCATATCATACTGATAATGACAGACCAACAGCGAGCCGATGCCATAGGCTGTATGGGAAACGATGCTGTTATCTCCCCTAACCTAGACGCACTAGCTGCCGAGGGAACATTATTTATGAATGGCTATTCTTCTTGTCCAAGCAGCACTCCGGCACGTGCTGGTCTGCTGACCGGACTTTCTCCTTGGCATCATGGCTTGTTGGGATATGGAAAAGTATCTCCCGAATATAAATACGAAATGCCACAGATGCTAAAAGACGCTGGTTATTATACTTTTGGAATCGGGAAAATGCACTGGCATCCCCAACGGGTAAAACATGGTTTCGAAGGCACTCTGCTAGATGAAAGCGGACGCGTGGAAGACGAGAACTTCACCAGTGATTACCGCCAATGGTTCCAAACAAAAGCTCCCGGAAAGAATCCTGACGCCACCGGTATAGGCTGGAACGACCATACGGCAAGTATATATAAATTCCCCGAAAACCTCCATCCTACCTATTGGACAGGAGAAATGGCCTGTGAACTTATCAGCAACTACGATCCGACCAACAAACCGTTATTTCTGAAAGTTTCTTTTGCCCGTCCACACAGTCCGTATGATCCACCACAAAGATATCTGGACATGTATGAGGATGCCCTAATACCCGATCCTGCTATCGGAGACTGGTGTGGCAAATACGCAAAAAAACTAAATCCTGAAAAGACGGCACAAGACGCTCCATACGGTAATTTTGGCAATGAATATGCACGCAATTCCAGACGTCATTATTATGCCAACATCACTTTCATTGACGAACAGATAGGCAGAATTATCCAAACATTGAAAGAAAAGGATATGTATAATGACGCATTAATCGTTTTCATTTCCGATCATGGCGATATGATGGGCGACCATTATCACTGGAGAAAGACTTATCCATACGAGGGCTCCACTCATGTGCCATACATCGTGAAATGGCCTTCCGTCGACCACGTTACACCGGGAAAAACAGACGCTCCTGTAGAGTTACGTGATATTCTTCCCACTTTCCTTGATGCAGCCGATGTGACCATCCCCACTGACATGGACGGCCGTTCTTTGTTGCCACTTGCCAAAGGCATGGAAACAACCTGGCGCAAGTATCTGGATCTAGAACATGCCACCTGTTACAGTGATGACAACTATTGGTGCGCACTGACTGACGGCAAAATAAAATATATATGGCGTATCCACACCGGTACCGAAGAGTTATTCGACTTAACCCAAGACCCTCAGGAATTGCACAATGCCGTCAATGACAAAAAATACAGGAAGCAGCTGACGGAAATGCGTAATGAAATGATCCGTCATTTAAGTGAACGCGGCGAAGAGTTCGTGAAGGACGGTCGATTGGTGGTCAAGGAAAAGACCATGCTTTATGGACCTAATTATCCGGGGAAAGAAAATAAAAGATAATGTACGTTGTACAGAGGGATCGTCTCCAATTGTCCCACTTTTTCCTACAACAGAGTTTTATAATTCTGCTGTCACTGTTGTCACCTATTCCCTGCAACCCCTATAAACAGGAAGTTAGAGAGGTGGTGGCAGCACATTATTTTATGTACAAAAATGCCTACTGCCACCACTTTATCCACCTTGTTACATGGTACAAACCTACTTTGTTTGTCCACCAGACAGGACAAGCCTGTGCAATGAACACGATAGGCTTGTACGGTGAACACGGTAAACTTGTGCAGCCTCGAAACAACGACTTTCCTTGCCAAAGTATTCAGAATCTTGATACAAGTTCTGTCGGATCCTGCAGCAAGTTCCACGAAATCCTGTACCAAGTTTTGCCGTTACACCCAGCATCCTTCCCTTTCGGAGGAGAAGGATAAACCGATAGCCGGAAAGACTTAAACTAAAGGTCGGAAGATATAGATCTTTGAAACGAAACGTCTTGTTCTTTTTATCAGACGTCTTCATCTTTTTTGCAAACATCCTTGTTTTTTCCGAAAAGAATAAAGGCTTTCGGAACGATACGGGACTGTGACCGGAAACAGATTTCTACACATACGTATGTACGTGTAAAAAAATATCCTGCCACCTGCTTGCTATAATGACTGACCCCGAAACCAAATTCCCTTTTCCATAACTTATCGGGCAAGCTAATCAGAGCTCATTCCAATAGCATAGGAAAAGCGATGGAACATCAAATTCACACCGCTTTATCTCTAAAAACAAGAAAATGAGTTTCCAAGTGAACCTCCATTTCACCCGACAGATTCTTCATTTCAGCAAGAAAGGATGCACGAGTTTCATCAAATTTCTGAAGCCCCTCTATCTTTCTATTTTCCAACAGTTCCTGCAGTCTGTTCACAAATTAAAATAAACACATAGCGGAATTGCAAATTTGAGCAAAGCGTAGCGAATTAGCTGAAAGAGCGTTCGTTACGCTTTGTTTTTCTATTGTGCAGAGCCAACGGAATGCCACCCCGAAGCCAAACGGTGCAGAAGTTCAGTTACCACTTCATTACCCCCGTAATGGGTGCATATTTCTTGCTAAATGGTTCTTTTTCTGCGATTTGCGTAATTCTGCATAGCTGTCGGTAACTCACTATAAACTAATTTTGTAACCAAAAAAAGGAGTGAGTTATGCGAAGTACATTCAAGGTCTTATTTTACGTGAAGAAAGGCAGCGAGAAGCCTAACGGCAACCTGCCTTTGATGTGCCGCCTTACGGTGGACGGAGAGATTAAACAGTTTAGTTGCAAGATGGACGTTCCCCTGCGGTTGTGGGACGTGAAGAACAACCGTGCTTCGGGCAAGAGCGTCGAAGCGCAAAGAATCAACCTCGCGGTGGATAAAATCCGAGTGGAGGTAAACCGCCGCTACCAAGAACTGATGCAGACGGACGGGTATGTTACTGCCGCCAAGTTGAAAGACGCCTATCTCGGTATCGGCGTCAAGCAGGAAACCTTGCTGAAGCTGTTCGAGCAGCACAACGCCGAGTTCGCCAAGAAAGTCGGGCACAGCAGGGCGCAGGGGACATTCACCCGTTATCGGACGGTCTGCAACCACATTCGGGAGTTTCTGCCCCATACCTACAAGCGCGAGGACATTCCGCTAAAGGAACTCAACCTCACATTCATCAACGACTTCGAGTATTTCCTGCGCACGGAGAAGAAATGCCGCACCAATACCGTGTGGGGCTACATGATTGTGCTGAAACACATCGTTTCCATAGCGAGGAACGACGGGCGTCTGCCGTTCAACCCCTTTGCAGGGTACATCAACTCGCCCGAAAGCGTCGATAGGGGCTACCTTACCCAAAAGGAGATACAGACGCTCATGGACGCACCGATGAAGAACACCTGCCATGAACTCGTACGGGACTTGTTCGTCTTTTCGGTGTTCACGGGTTTGGCGTACTCGGACGTGAAGAACCTCACCGCCGACCGCCTGCAAACATTCTTCGACGGCAACCTATGGATAATCACCCGACGGAAGAAAACCAACACCGAATCGAACATCCGCCTTTTAGACGTTCCCAAACGTATCATCGAGAAATACAAGGGGCTGGCTCGGGACGGTCATGTTTTTCCCGTTCCGAGCAACGGCAGTTGCAACAAAATACTCAAAGAGATAGGCAGACAATGCGGCTTCAAGGTTCGTTTGACCTACCATGTAGCCCGCCACACGAACGCCACGACCGTACTTTTGTCGCACGGCGTACCCATCGAAACCGTGAGCCGCCTATTGGGGCACACGAATATCAAGACCACGCAGATATACGCCAAAATCACCGCCCAGAAGATAAGCCAAGACATGGAAACCTTGTCGTACAAGCTGGAGGAGATGGAGAAGAATATCTGCCGAGCCATTTAGCCACCTTAAAACTACATACCGATGAAAGAAGAAAGGAACATCATCACGATAGATGAATACGGCAATATCTCCCTGCCGACCGATATAGGCGCAACCGCCATGACCGAGTGGGAAATCTGCGAATTGTTCGGGGTTATCGCCCCGACGGTTCGGGCAGGGATAAAGGCACTCTGCAAGAGCGGAGTTTTGAAAGAGTACGGCATCGAACGCCTTATCCGTCTATCGGACGGAAGCAGCATAGAGGTTTACGACCTCGAAACGATAACCGCCCTCGCTTTCCGTGTCGAATCGTTCGGGGCGGCGAAAGTCCGCAAAGTGTTGTTGGAGCGGATAACGCACCGGCGAAAAGAGAAAACGACGGTTATCGTGTCTGTCGTTGCCGACACCGAGCCGAGCCGCCGATGGATGGCGTAACGGTCTGTCGGTCGGGGTATCAGTCCGTAATACGGTCATACATTCATACGGTCATACCGTCGCACGGAC
>NZ_JBCOCI010000066.1:0-4020 GCF_040929485.1 Phocaeicola sp. RTP21198st1_B8_RTP21198_201120
AAGTTCGCTAATGGTTGATAAACTTAGGCAACAAGGCTTACATAATGTGATGCAAGTTCCTAATTTTAAGTCTATTAAAAATTATCCGAATATCACAACTAGAATTTAAAAAAAGGGGCGATTGTTTTTCTTGGTCGTATTATACTAGAAAAAGGAACTGATTATATATTGGAAGCGGTATGTCAATTGAATAAAATGGGATTACAAAATAAGTTTCTAATCGATTTCTATGGAAAGGTTAATGATAGTTATGAGAGGTTTTTCAGGAACAAATAATTAAAGCTATGGATTTGATAAAAGATAGAGATGAGGAACATAAAATATTATTTTTACAATCTTGGAATGAATGGGGAGAAGGTAATTATGTTGAACCTGATTTAAAATATGGGAGAAAATTTTTAGATGTCCTGAGGGAACTTTTGGTAACTAAAAAATAGATTTAGCTTAGTATGGATTAGAGTTGTATCAGCTTTAATATTCTTCTTGTATAAGAGCTTATTTTTTTGATAAGAATATAGGAAAAGGATAAGCCACTCTAATAAGAGTTTAGAAGTTCAAATGAAAGAATATCCGTATTTTTGTTTCAATAAAAAGTTTTGTTGTTTTATTAAAACATCGATAGATATTATATGAAAATAAAAAAAAACAGTGGCAAAATTAATTTTTCATTAGCTTCCCAAATATTGTTTCTTGGTATAGATTATAAAAAAGCTAAAGGAGGAGTAGCTTCAGTAGAAAAAGTATATTCTACTATTTTTTCTCCTTTTCATTTTGTACGAACTGTAGTTGATGGAAATAGTATTCAAAAGATAGGAATATTTATAGAAGCATTCATTCATTTCATGTTTGTAATGATATGCTGTCCGGAAATTAAAATAGTTCATATCCATGGTGCTTCTTATGCCAGCTTCTGGCGAAAACGAATCTTTATTTTTTTATCAAAATTGTTTAGAAAGAAAGTAGTGTATCATATGCATGGTGGTGCATTTAAGGAATTTGCATTGAAGCATCGCACGATTGTAAATAATACATTAAGAAAATGTGATATCGTAATTGTATTATCAGATAGTTGGAAGGAATTTTTCATAAATGAATTAGGGTGTAAAAATGTTATTGTAATTAAAAATCCAATAGAACATCCTATATATAAATCTGGTCCTAAAAAAAACGCTTGTGTCTTGCTATTTTTAGGCCTTTTATGTAAAGAAAAAGGGATTTATGACTTATTGGAAGTTATTTCAGAAAATAAAAAAGCTTATTGGGGTAATCTAATATTTCGATTTGCTGGCAATGGCAATGTTGTAGATGTCTTAAATACTATAAAGCGATTAAAAATAGATGACATTGCTTTTTATGAAGGTTGGGTTTCAGGAAAAGAAAAAATAAAGTTGCTAAACGAAGCAGATGTTTATATCTTACCTTCTTATTATGAAGGACTTCCCATATCAATTTTAGAATCAATGTCTTATCATTTGCCAATTATTTCTACAAATGTAGGTGGAATACCAGAAATAGTAAAGGATGGAGTAAATGGTTTTATCATAGAACCTGGTAATAAGAAAGGATTGAAGGAGGCCATAGACCATTTGCTATTTAATAGGGAATTGAGGGAGAAAATGGGAGTTGCATCAGCAGATATGGTAAAAGACCATCTTCCTGACTCTGTGAAAAAGCAATTGGAGAATCTGTATCTTAAATTATTAAATGATAAATGAATAAATATTTAAAGGAGTCAATAAAATATTTGCTAAGATCTTATCCTGTTATTTACCCTTATGTAAAAGAGGTTGAGCGGATGTATAATATGTCACATGATGAATTACAGGGAAGAAATGAAAGGGTATTCTTAAAAATTTTCCGCAAAGCATATACAAAGTCTTCTTTTTATCATAAACTTTATACTGAAGCAGGTATAAAATTAGAAGATATAAAATGCTTAGGTGATATAAGCAAGTTGCCAGTTGTTACTAAAGATATGATTCTTCATCAGTCTGATGCTCTGCTTACCACATCTAAGTGGAAATTATTAAAAAATAGGACAAGTGGGACTACAGGAACCCCTTTGACCGTTTTTGAGGACTGGAAGTCAATCTGGAAGGAGCAAGCTTATTTCTATTGCTATAGGAAACGTTGTGGATATATTTATGGACAACCATTAGTGTCTTTACGTGGAAATCTAGGGAAGAAAGATACTATGATGTATGTACATATATCAAATACTCTCTATCTTTCAAGCTATAATATAAATGAACAAACAGTGGGGGCGTATTATAAAGGGATTGAAAAGAGGAGTCCTCAGGCAATTGAAGGATATCCAAGTTCCTTGTATAATTTAGCCTTATTGCTAAAGGATAAAGGATTATATTGTAATATTCCTGTGTGTTTTACATCTTCGGAGAACTTGTTGGATTTTCAAAGACAATTGATAGAGGAACGGTTTCAGACTAAAATATTTGACCATTATGGAACTACAGAAAGGACAATAAGAATTAGCGAATCAATAAAACATGATGGCTATTTTGAAGATCCAGGTTATTCTATCAATGAATATCTGAAAGATCGGGTTGTATCAACATCGTTAATAAATTCAGTTTTTCCTTTGATACGTTACCAATCGAGTGATGTTGTAATATTGAAAGAGAATACGAAGGATGAACGTGTTTCTATTGATAGGATACAAGGGAGAAGTGGTAATTGCATAAAAGGTAAGGACGGTTCGATATATAATAATGCTGCTTTGACTTTTATTTTAACCTATAGCCATAATATTCGTTATGCACAATTCATTCAAAAGAAAAATGGAAAGGTTTTGCTTAATATTGTTCCAGAAGCTGTTTTTTCTTCTCAAAATTTGGATGAGTTAAAGCAAATGATTGATTTAAAGATTGGTTTGTCTAATCTGGAACTTGAGATTAACTTGATTAAAGAACAGGATTTAATTTATACTACCCGTAACAAATACAGTTATATCATATCGGAATAAAAGTGTAACTGCAAGAAATAATTTTTATCATGAATATTAGTATTTTCGGTCTCGGCTACGTAGGATGCGTAGGCGCAGCTTGTTGTGCAAAATTGGGTCACCATGTAATAGGAGTGGATGTGTCAGAAAACAAAGTGAACCTGATAAAATCCGGTCATCCTACCATCATAGAGAAAGACATTGAAGAACTGTGCGCAGAAGGGCATAAAAACGGGCGTTTGACAGCCACTCTAGATGTCCATGAGGCGGTTCATCATTCGGAAATCTCTTTTATAGCGGTGGGAACTCCCAGTTCCAAGGAAGGGCATCTAAACCTTAGCTATATTTACGGAGTAGCAAGACAAATAGGAGAAGCTATAAAAACGAAGGAAACCTATCATATCATTGCCATTCGTAGTACAGTATTGCCCGGAACCAATAAAAAAGTAGGTGAGATCATAGAAGAGGCATCCGGCAAGCAGCGTGGCAAGGCATTTACTGTGGTATCCAATCCGGAATTCCTTCGTGAAGGAACCTCTGTACATGATTATTTGAACCCTCCTTTGACTTTGATTGGTACAGATTGCGAGTATGCCGAGCAAAAATTCCGTGAACTGTATAAAGATATAAATGCGGAATTCGTATGTACTGATATCAAAGTTGCGGAAATGATGAAATATGTCAATAATACATATCATGCCTTGAAGATTGTTTTCGGTAATGAAGTGGGCAATATCTGCAAGGGACTGGATATTGATAGCCATAAGGTGATGGAAATCTTTTGTAAGGATCGTGAACTGAACATATCACCCTATTATTTTAAACCCGGGTTTGCATATGGTGGCTCTTGTTTGCCTAAGGATTCCAAGGCTCTCCGCACCTTGGCACGTGATTTATATATTGATGTTCCAGTCATTAACAGCATAGAAAATTCCAATGAGATTCAAAAAAAGAATGCTGTTTCTGTCATAATGGGGAAAGGAAAGCGGAATGTGGGTGTTCTAGGCTTGAGCTTTAAAGCGGGAACGGATGATTTACGTTGCAGTCCGATAGTGGAT
>NZ_JBCOCI010000066.1:4030-27914 GCF_040929485.1 Phocaeicola sp. RTP21198st1_B8_RTP21198_201120
ATTGAGGGGAGCGATGTGCTGGTGGTTACTAATAAAGAAAAAGAGTTTGCAGATATTTTGCAAAACTATCCGGGTAAAATCATCATTGATCTGGTACGGGCTTGGAAAGACGTGGATTATGCCGGTGTTTATGAAGGATTGTCCTGGGGAAATATTAATGCGAATACCGCAGCGCAGTATCAGAAAATAGAGAAAGACATCAAAGGAACGGAATTTTAACAACTCATGGAACAGAGGAAAGTACTGATTATAGTGGAGAATCTACCTGTACCGTTTGACACACGGGTATGGCAAGAAGCTACCACATTAGTGGAGAATGGATACGGTGTGAGTGTCATTTGCCCTAAAGGCAAAGGTTATGACAAGGATTATGAATATCTGCAAGGCGTGCATATCTATCGCCATCAATTACCACGGGAAGGAAATGGCGCATGGGGATATGCCCGTGAGTATTATTGTGCCTTGCGCGATGAATATCACCTGGCCAAGAAAATATTTAAGGAACGGGGCTTCCATGTGATTCACGGATGCAATCCGCCAGATGATATTTATTTGGTGGCCAAGCCTTTTAAAAAGCATGGAGTGGATTATGTTTTTGACCATCATGATATTTGTCCGGAGTTGTATGAGGCTAAGTTTGGTAAGAAAAGCGGCCTGCTTTATAAGAGCCAGTTGTGGTTGGAACGTAATACCTATAAACACTGTACTTTTGCTTTTGTCACCAATGAGAGTTATAAGAAGATAGCCATAGAACGTGGAGGGATGAAAGCGGAAGACGTATATGTTTTACGCAGTGGTCCCAAACTGGAACGTTTGAAGATAACTCCGGTAAAACCGGAAATCAAGCGTGGCCGCAAATATATGGTAGGCTATTTGGGAGTTATCGGTCAGCAGGAAGGAATTGAATATTTACTGAAAGCGGCTTCCCATATAAAGAATGAGTGGGGGCGTGATGATGTATTTTGGGGCATTGTGGGCGGCGGTCCGCATCTGGAGCAGTTGAAACAGCTTTGTCATGATATGGGTTTGGATGATATTGTAGAATTTACAGGCCGAGTGAGTGATGAAAAGCTGCTTGATTATCTGAATACGGCAGATGTTTGTGTCAATTCGGATGAATACAATGAAATGAACGATAAGAGCACCATGAATAAGATCTTGGAATATATGGCACTCGGAAAGCCCATTGTCCAATTCGATCTTACCGAAGGACGTCACTCCGCCCAGGCGGCTTCACTTTATGCGGAACCTAACAATGCGGCAGATATGGCAAAGAAGATTATAGAGTTACTGGAAGACCCCGACAAACGTAAACGGATGTCTGAGTATGGTCGTAGCCGCATAATCAATGAACTGAGTTGGGAACATACTTCAAAAGCCCTGCTTGAAGGGTATGATAGATATTTCAAGAAAAGAGGTTTATAGGAACTGCCTCAATTATAGTCTTCATGAAAAAAATCTCCTGGTATTATAATCGTCTGCGGGCAATGAATGCCAAAGAAATACTTTGGCGGTTGGAACAAAAGAAAAGCCAGCATCGGGAAAAGGTACGTTTCGCCAATAGCGATATGGATATAACTTCAAGCCTGTTCTATGAAGAAATATCGCATCTGTCATTTGACGCCGGTCGTCTGGGACTGAATTTTAAAAACAAGAAGTTCGGTGTACGGACGGATATTCACCTGTTGGGGGGATATGATTATGGAATTTATAAACAGGACTGGCATGCCGGATTCCAGACAGGCAATAAATGGTCAAGGAAATTCAGTTATAGTTTGCCATATAAACAATGTGATCATATCGGGGACGCGCGTACTAATTGGGAGTTGAACCGTCATTTTCAGTTTGCTTTACTGGCAAAGAATTTTTATGCTACAAGCGATTTGAAGTATTATAGGGAATTGCAAGCTCTTTTTGACAGTTGGAGAAGGGAGAACCCTTTTTTAAAAGGTATATCCTGGACCAGTGTGATGGAAGTGGCCATACGGGCGATAAACTGGATGTACACGCTTGCTTTTCTTTCCCAAAGTAAGAATGTGGATAAGGACTTTAAAATCAGACTTTCCGTTGGAATCCGTAATATGATAGGCTATGTTTCACAACATTACTCCCGTTTTTCATCGGCCAACAACCATTTGTTGGTGGAAGCGACAGCTATCGGGCTTGCAGGACTGGCTTTCCATTGTGAGAAATGGAAAACATTGGGAATTTCCATCCTTACGGAAGAATTATTGAAACAGAATTACACGGATGGAGTGAACAAAGAGTTATCATTGCATTACCAGATGTTCGGTATGGAAGCTTATGCGCTGATGATACACTCCATGCAGACCTGTAATTGCAATGTACCGGAAATTTGGCTTCAGATGCTTGAGAAAATGACAGAATATGTAGGATGTTCATCATGGAGAGGGAATGTTGCAATGGAATTTGGTGATGATGATGAAGGCAAAATTCTGGATTTGCAGGGAGGAGAAATCAATCATCTGCAATATATAATGCAATTATGTTCTTTGGTATTGAAAACTCCTTATCAATATATTTTCCAACATCCGGTTAATGAAACGGTCTGCTGGCTGTTTACCGATGAAGAGATAGGTGACATGAGGAGAATGGAACCTTTGCCGATATCAGATGCTTGTTGTTTTAAAGAAGGTGGAAATACATTCCTTCGTGACGGACAGGATCGTGTATTAATCGGTATTGATCATGCTGCTTTGGGTTTTGGAAGTATAGCGGCCCATGGACATGCGGATGCCTTAAGTTTTCAGATGATGATGGATGGAAAGATGTTGTTTGCTGATCCCGGGACGTATATTTATCATTGTGATTTACCTTTCCGGAATTTATTTCGCAAAACGGAGATGCATAATACATTATGTATAGATGGCAGAAACCAGAGTGAGATGCTGGGTGCTTTCCTTTGGGGAAGAAAGGCAAAGTGTACATTGGAAAACTATTCTGTTGATAATAATATTGTAAGACTTGAAGCGTTCCATGATGGATATGCACCTGTCCGGCATCAGCGTGTGTTTGAATGGGAACATTCCAATTTAAAATTGCGGATAAAGGATGGGATAACTAAAGCGGTACCTTGGTGTGCTACTTTGCTGTTGGGACCAGACTGTGAGGCATATATAGATAGGAATACGATACAAATACGTATGGGAGAAAACAGTTGTTGTGTAAATATAAACACACCGATCGGCTTAGTCGGGATAGAAGATGTCTGGCTTTCGCCTTGTTATGGAAAAAAGATGAAAACAAAAGCTATCAAAATAAGGGGGAATTCAAAGACGTTAGAAGTGGAACTGCATTTATTCCTGAAGGATTTGTAATGATGTTTATTCTTGAATTTGAAAATGTGGTAGTTACAATGAAAAGTTGTAATAGTACTAAGAAAAGACGATGGAAATGTAATGCACTCCTGATTCTATTTCTATTGTGCGGATGTTTACATATACATGCACAGGCTTTAAGGGGAACCACAGGATTATTGCATGCACCGACAGCTGATATGGAGAAGGATAAAACATTCAAATTTGGTGGTAATGTACTTGATATAACTCCACTTCGGTATGAGGATTTTGATGTGAGATATACATTTAATTATTATCTGAATATCACAATCTTCCCATGGCTGGAGGTGGGATATACCTGTACATTGAATTATGCCAATGAAGGGTCTACTTATTTCCCGGAAAAAGTTTGGGGGAAATATTCAAATCAAGACCGTTCCTTTTATGGGCGGTTACGGGTATGGAAAGAAGGGTGGTGGAAAGGCTGGACACCGCAGATCGTTGTAGGGTTGGATGATCCAGGAACACATGAAGCATCGGGAGGGGGAGGGATAGCCTCACGGAATGAATCAGGCGGTAATGCTTTTTTTATGCGTTATTATATAGCGATGACAAAGCATATTGATTTTGCAGGTATTGGAAATTTGGGGACTCATGTATCTTATGTTATTGACCGGCCGGCTAATTATCCTCAGGCAAAGGGTATAGCCATAGGTGCAAATTTTAAGATACATACATTAGGAGAATCTTGGGGAAACAAATTGTTGAACGGTTTCAATCTGATGGCCGAATATGACGCCCGCACAGTGAATATCGGGGCACATTACCAGCTTTGGAAAGACCACATCAACCTGATTGCCGAATTGAACAATGGGAAATACTTCTCCGGAGGCATTTATTTCAAGATTCATCTGAAATGATAAAAAAGAGGCTCCTATTAGAAATTTCCGGTTAGATTTTGTTCCTTTGTAGTACAATCAAAAAAACGATGAATCATGGAACAGCAGCAGTTGAAGAGATGCCCGATAGGGGTACAGACTTTTGAGAAAGTCATAGAGGGGAACTACCTTTATATAGATAAGACGGAATACATTTACCGTATGGCACACGGTGCTTCCAATTATTATTTCCTGAGCCGTCCCCGCCGGTTCGGTAAGTCGTTGCTGGTTTCCACGCTGCATAGTTATTTTGCCGGGAAGAAGGAACTCTTCAAAGGGTTTGCCATCGAAAAGCTGGAAACCGAATGGACGGAATATCCGGTGCTGCACTTTGACATGAGTCTGGCCAAGTATGTGGACAAGGAAACATTGGAAAGCATGCTGGATGTGCAGCTCTTTGAACATGAGAAATATACGGAAAGCCGGAAAGGGCGGTTACTCTTAATGACAGGATGAAGACACTCATCATGCGTGCCTGCGAACAGACCGGCCGCCAGGTGGTAGTCCTCATCGACGAGTATGATGCGCCCTTGCTGGATGTGATGCACGAGGAGGAGAATCTCCCCGTACTTCGTAATGTGATACGTAATTTTTACAGTCCGCTGAAGGCATGCGACCCTTATCTGCGCTTTGTGTTCCTGACCGGCATCACCAAGTTTTCCCAGCTCAGCATCTTCAGCGAGTTGAACAATATCTCGAATGTCAGTATGGACGAGCCTTACGCTGCCGTTTGCGGCATTACGGAGGAGGAGATGCTGGAACGGATGTTAGGACACATTGAATGTCTGGCAGGTGCGCTGGAGATGACGTGTGAGGAAACCAGACTGAAATTGAAAGAGAAATATGACGGTTATCATTTCACTTGGCCTTCGCCTGATATTTATAATCCGTTCAGCCTGCTGAATGCCTTGGAAAGAAAGAAGATAGACAACTATTGGTTTGGCAGTGGTACGCCCACTTATCTGGTAGAGATGCTGCGTAAGTTCCACGTCCTTCCCTCCGAGGTGGGGCACAGCATGCAAGCCATGGCTTCTGATTTTGATGCGCCTACGGAGAAAATGGAGAGCATCGTGCCTCTGCTCTATCAGAGCGGATACCTCACTATAAAGGGATATGATAAAGAATTTGGAATGTACCGTTTAGGTTTTCCGAACCGGGAAGTGGAAGAGGGGTTTGTACGTTTCCTGCTCCCTTTTTACGCGAACGTAAATAAGGTGGAATCTCCCTTTGAGATTCAGAAGTTTGTCCGTGAGGTGCGTTCCGGTGATTATGACTCCTTCTTCCGCCGTCTGCAAAGTTTCTTTGCGGATACTACCTACGAAGTGATCCGCGAACAAGAACTACATTACGAGAATGTGCTTTTCATCGTATTCAAGCTTGTCGGCTTCTATACCCAAGTGGAATATCATACGAGCAAAGGACGCATTGACCTTGTCCTGCAGACTCACAAGTTTATTTATGTGATGGAATTCAAGCTGGACGGCACGGCCGAGGAGGCTTTGCAACAGATTAATGACAAGCATTACGCGCTTCCTTTTGCTTCGGACAGACGGAAGCTCTTTAAAATAGGGGTGAACTTCAGTGCTGAAACCCGCAATATCGAAAAGTGGATAGTAGAAGAATGAAAATATAGAAAGAAAATAGAGTCCGAAGAAAAGAGGTGCACACTGCTGCAATATCCGGTGAAACTTGGTACAAGATCCGCGGAATCTTGTACCAAAGTTTTTGTAATCTTGTGACGGGTGGCGGCTAGTTCCTTTGGACATTGCAAAGATAACTTCACGTCCGTGCGGCGTGATCTCTTCTGACCCCTTGGCGGATTGCAGGGAGTTTACGGGGACACGGGGACAGTGGGGACACCCCCTTTTTTCCTCACACACGTATGCGTGTACCTATAAAGGGAGGATAAGTTGGGTGATATATTCCCTTGCCGTCCACACTTACCGGTACCTCTTATTTGGTGAAACGTTTGCCCAAAGGAGGACGGTGCTTTCGGTTATCCTCCCTGTCGTGCGTTTTTTTCAGAAGTTCCGGCCGGACATAATCCTGTGGGAAGGCAGGGGGAAAGATGATTTTCCCACCTAATTATATCGCGCGTGCGTGTGTGAGAAATTTGGAGTCTGTCCCTGCTGTCCCCACTGTCCCTGCTTGGGAGAGCCGGTGTGAACTGCCATCTTTAAATTCTCAATTTTTAATCTTCCTCCGTATCAACGTTTCCTCGTCCTACGAGAGGAAACAAGCTCGTACCGGCTCCTTGCCGGAACGTTCCACGCCTTTGCCGGGATGATTTTTCTTATTATCCGCACTGTTGCTGTGGGAATCATAGACCGTTTGTACGTAGTTCATCGCCCCATGGGGGTTTTATTGCCGGTGGTGGCCGGTATCCGCTTATGTATTACCCAAACGACACTCTTCGTGATTACCAGCAGGAGATGAAGCTCCGCCTCTTTGAGGAGTGGGAGTTTCATCGGAATGTGATGGTGCAGATGCCCACCGGTACGGGAAAGACGCATCTGCTGGCCGCCATAGTGAGGGAATTCCTGCGTGGTTCCGGCAGCCGGGTATGGATTGTGGCGCACCGCCGGGAGCTGGTGGATCAGATAGAGGAAACCGTGTCCCGGCACGGGATGAGCAAAGAGGACGGAAGGGTGAGGGTGATGTCCATCCAGTGGTTGTCACGAAACCGGAAGGATATGTACGAAGAACCGGACTTGATCGTTATCGACGAGGCGCATCACGCCCTGGCGGAAACCTACCGGATACTTTGGGAGAACTATCCGGAGGCAAGGAAACTGGGCATGACTGCCACTCCCTGCCGGCTGAACGGCAAGGGATTCATGGACTTGTTCGACAGCCTGATCACCTCGTGGACTGTCGCGGAATTCATCGGACAAGGGTGGTTGTCATCCTTTGACTATGTGTCCATCCGTGCGAACAGCAGGGAACAGCGGTTGATAGACTCGCTGAAGAAACGGGGTGCGGACGGGGACTACCAGGTAAAGGAGATGAACGAGGTACTGAACCGGGAGACAAGTATCGGCCGGCTGTATGAGAGCGTGGAACGATATGCCCACGGAAAGAAAGGAATCGTATATGCTGTCAGCATCGCCCATGCCCGCCGGATAGCGGCTTGTTATAGCGCACACGGGCTGGAGTCTGTTGCTATCGACAGCAGGACTCCGGCTTCGGAACGCAAGGAACTGGTGGATGATTTCAGACGGGGAAAGGTTAAAGTGCTGGTTAATGTGGATATCTTCTCCGAAGGCTTCGACTGTCCCGATGTGGAGTTCGTGCAGCTGGCACGTCCCACGCTTTCCCTGGCGAAATACCTGCAACAGGTAGGACGTGGGTTGAGGAGATCGGCAAACAAGGAGTCCTGTATGCTGATAGACAATGTGGGTCTGTACCGCATCTTCGGTCTGCCTACCCGGAACCATGACTGGGCGGCGATGTTCGAGGGACGGATGATTGGCAACGCGCTGTCCCGGGCACGGACGGAAGGCGGATTGTACCTGCCTGCTTTGTCATTGACGGACAGTGGCGGGCAGGAGGAGGAGGTATGGGAGATTGTTATGACTCACGACCGGTTGCTGGAAGCCATCCGGAATCGGGAGGAAGCAGAAGAGGGAAAGGAATCACAAGCCGCCTTGAAATCTTATCCCGACCGGCGGAGTAGCCTGTGGGGGCTGAAGCGTGGAAACAAGATAACAGTGTCTCCCCGTTATCTGCAAGTCTTTGACATTCAGGGAAACCGTGTGGCAGTCCGTTTGAAAGATGGACAGGCAGGAGTGGTGAGTGCCTCCGGGGAGCCGGAAGTGATACTCGGGTATTGTCGGAGATTGAAGTTCCTGAAAGAGGAACTGCTGGCTGTTACGGATAATGCCGGCACGATTTCCTACATGGACATGAAAACAGGCCGCACTTACTGGGAGAAGCCGGTGGTGTTTTCCTACGGCGGTGTGAAATTGCTGAGGGTAGGGGAGACTTTCCATAGCCGTACAAAAAAAGCATACGCCTCCATGAACGGATTGCATAAAGACAGCATCTGCTTTTATGAATATTACTTGAAGATACCGGATTATCGCGTACCGAAGTCCTGCAAGCTGGTGGATTCCGTATGGTCCACGGTGTTTGATGTGTTCGCCTGCTTGTTGGCAGGGGATGACGAGGAAGTTTATTGGTGCTGCGGCCGTCTGGCCGACCGGAGCATCGTGGTGATGGACGGGGCTGGAAGGTATTACCATGTGGAAAAAGGAAAGAGGAAGCGGTACATTGCCACTAACCTTCCCAGACCCGGTGAGCAGGACTTCGACACGGCTGTAAAGAAGCTGAAAGAGGAAGCCGGACAGCGGGCGGAGGAAACGGACCGGCAGAAGAGAAGGAACGAGGAAGCGAAAAGGCGGAAGAGGCTGGAGGAGATAAGAGATGCCCTTCCGTACCGTATGGGCATGAAATGGGGCTTGAAACTGGGGGAACGTATCATCGTTCCTCCCAAATACAGAAAGATTCTTCCTCCTGTGGGCGTTTATTGTGCTTTTGAAGAGAGCGCCTGCCGGTGGGGGGTGATGGCACTGGACGGGAAAGTGATGGTGGAAGCCTGCTACCAGAAGGTAGATATAGAAAACAATGGCACGGTACACCTGACCATCATTCCCGGCAAAGTGAAAACCGTCAAACTGTAAGTGTTTCCGGAATGAAACACAAATGACGAGAATGACATAAATTAAAAATCAAGATAAATTTATGCCATTCCCGTCATTTGTGTTCTAAAAAAAAAGTGAGTATCTGCCTGAGTTTGCACATACATTCAGAAAGGTTTCTATTATTACAGAATTTTTTCCATAATAAGCGCCAATTCTTTCTTTTTTCACATTTTTTTTCTCTACTTTTGCGCTCAAATTTAAAAACCATTTTTTATAACCCAATATGGCAAATGTGATTAAATTACACAAAGGCTTGAACATCAACCTGAAAGGAAAACCCGTTCAGGAGTTCTTTGACGTGAAGCAGCCGGACATCTATGCGATAGTGCCCGATGATTTTCATGGCGTGACTCCGAAAGTCGTGGTCAAGGAACAGGAATATGTGATGGCCGGGGGAACATTGTTTGTTGACAAGAACCACCCCGAAGTGAAGTTCGTATCTCCGGTAAGCGGTGTCGTTACCAGCGTGGAGAGAGGCGAGCGTCGTAAAGTCTTAAGCATCTCCATTGCAGCAGCAAAGGAGCAGGACTATGAAGAGTTTGGAAAGAAAGATGTTTCAACTCTGACAGGAGAACAGGTAAAAGCTGCTCTGCTGGAAGCCGGACTCTTTTCATTCATCATTCAGCGCCCATACATCGTGGTGGCTGATCCGAATGCCCAACCAAAAGGCATCTTCGTTTCTGCATTTGACACTAACCCATTGGCTGCTGATTTCGAATTTGTTCTGAAAGGCCAGGAAAAAGATTTCCAGACAGGTCTGGACGCACTGGCAAAGATGGCAAAGACGTATCTGAATATCAGCGTAGAGCAGAAGAGTCCTGCACTGACCAACGCCAAAAATGTAACTGTAACTGCCTTCGACGGTCCTAACCCCGCCGGAAACGTAGGCGTTCAGATTAACCACATCAGTCCTATTAACAAAGGCGAAACTGTTTGGACGCTCCGTGCGGAAGAAGTGATCTTCATCGGACGCCTGTTCAATACGGGTCGCGTAGACCTTACCCGTACTATCGCCCTGACCGGTTCGGAAGTAAAGAAACCGGCTTATTGCAAGCTGAAAGTAGGAGCCCTGCTGACAGATCTTTTTGCAGGACGTGTGAACGGAGGTAAAAACTTACGCTACATTAACGGTAACGTGCTGACCGGAACTTTGGTGAAACCTAACGGATTCCTGGGCGCACACGCTACAAGCCTCACTGTGATTCCCGAAGGAGATGACCAGCACGAATTCCTAGGCTTTATCATGCCGCGTACCGATCAGTACAGTGCCAACCGCAGTTATTTCAGTTGGTTGTGCGGTAACAAGGAATATACACTGGATGCCCGTATCAAAGGTGGCGAACGCCACATGATCATGTCCGGTGAATATGACAAGGTATTCCCGATGAGCATTTTCCCCGAATATTTAATTAAAGCTATCATTGCCGGCGATATTGACCGCATGGAAGCACTTGGTATTTACGAAGTGGCTCCCGAAGACTTCGCTGTATGCGAATTTGTTGACTCTTCCAAATTGGAATTGCAACGCATCGTACGTCAAGGTCTGGACATGCTTCGCAAGGAAATGTGCTAAATAATTAAAAACTAAGAATTAAAAGTTAATGAAAGCGTTAAGAAATTATCTCGACAAGATAAAGCCAAACTTTGAAGAGGGCGGCAAACTCCACGCGTTTCGTTCGGTGTTCGACGGTTTCGAAACATTCTTGTTCGTACCCAACAGCACTTCGAAAACAGGAGTTCACATTCATGATGCGATTGACAGCAAGCGTATCATGTCAATGGTGGTTATTGCGTTGATACCGGCCCTGTTGTTCGGTATGTACAACGTAGGTTACCAGCACTTTCTGGCAGTAGGCCAGGAGGCAGGTTTCTTTGAAAAGTTTATTTATGGTTTCCTGGCAGTTCTGCCTAAGATTATTGTATCATACGTAGTAGGTCTGGGAATCGAATTTGTGGTGGCACAATGGAAGAATGAAGAAATTCAAGAAGGCTTCCTGGTATCCGGTCTGTTGATCCCGATGATCGTTCCTGTGGAATGTCCGTTGTGGATTCTGGCTGTTGCTACTGCGTTCTCCGTTATCTTCGCTAAGGAAGTATTCGGTGGTACAGGTATGAATATCTTCAACCCTGCTTTGATTACCCGTGCTTTCTTGTTCTTCGCCTATCCTACCAAGATGTCCGGTGATGCCGTTTGGGTAAGCACTGACAGCATTTTCGGCATTGGCGGCGGACAGGTAGTGGACGGTTTTACCGGTGCTACGATGTTGGGACAGGCTGCTACAGCCGCTCCGGGTGCAAGCGAACTGATTAATGTGAACGGTACTCCCGCTACCATGTGGGATATGGTTGTAGGTTTGATTCCGGGTTCTATCGGTGAAACCAGCGTTATCGCTATCGCACTGGGCGCTATCATCCTGCTGTGGACAGGTGTGGCAAGTTGGAAGACGATGTTCTCAGTCTTTGCCGGTGGTATCGTGATGGGATTGATCTTCAATGTGTTCGGTTCTACAGATAACATGATGGCTCAGTTGCCTTGGTACGAACACATCGTATTGGGCGGTTTCTGCTTCGGTGCTGTGTTCATGGCTACCGACCCTGTAACTTCCGCACGTACGGAAAAAGGTAAGTTCATCTACGGTTTCCTGATCGGTGTGATGGCCATTGTAATCCGTGTGTTGAATCCGGGTTATCCTGAAGGTATGATGCTTGCCATCCTGCTGATGAACATCTTCGCTCCGCTGATTGACTACTGTATCGTACAGAAGAACATCACAGCCCGCGAAAACAGATTAAAATCAACTAACAACTAAAATATCGGACATTATGAATACCAATAGTAATAGTTATACTATCATCTATGCTTCGATAATGGTTGTTGTCGTAGCATTCCTGCTGGCATTCGTTTCTTCTTCTTTGAAAGAAACACAGTATAAGAACGTGGAAATGGACACCAAGAAACAAATTCTGGCTGCTCTGAACGTTTATGATGTAAAGGATGTCGATGCAGAATTTACAAAATATGAGATTAAGGACATGCTGGTTCAGCCGGACGGAACATTGGCTCCTAACGACGGAGCGTTCCAGACTTCTTATAAGGGTGAAATAGCAAACAACCGTCTGCACGTTTTCGAATGTAATGTAGATGGTCAGACCAAATACATCCTTCCTGTTTACGGTGCCGGACTTTGGGGTCCTGTATGGGGATACATTGCATTAGACCAAGATAAAGACACCGTATATGGCGTTTATTTCTCACACGCCGGTGAGACTCCGGGTCTGGGTGCGGAAATCACGACAGTTAAGTTTCAAGACCAATTCCTTGGCAAACATGTGTTGGAAAACGGTATTGTAGCTTTAGGCGTTGAGAAACATGGCAAGGTGGCAAAACCTGACTATCAGGTAGACGGTATCTCAGGAGGTACTATCACTTCTAAGGGTGTAGATGCGATGATTAAGGATTGCCTGAGCATGTACAATTCATTTTTAACTAATAAATAAGAGGAGGGTAAATAGAATATGAGCGCATTATTTTCTAAAAAGAATAGAGAAGTTCTTTTAACCCCGCTGGGTTTGAATAACCCTGTCACCGTACAGGTGCTCGGTATCTGTTCTGCACTGGCTGTAACGGCTCAGTTGGAACCGGCTATCGTAATGGGGCTTTCTGTAACCATTATTACAGCCTTCTCAAACTTCGTTATCTCCTTGTTGCGTAACACCATTCCCAACCGTATCCGTATCATCGTTCAGTTGGTGGTTGTTGCTGCATTGGTGACTATCGTTAGTGAAATTTTGAAAGCATTCGCATACGATGTAAGCGTACAGCTTTCTGTATATGTAGGTTTGATTATTACAAACTGTATCCTGATGGGACGTCTGGAAGCGTTTGCTATGATGAACGGTCCTTGGGAATCATTCCTGGATGGTATCGGTAACGGATTGGGTTATGCCAAAATCCTGATTATCGTGGCATTCTTCCGTGAACTGCTGGGTGCAGGTACACTGTTCGGCTTCCAAGTTATCCCGCAGGCTGTTTATGACTTGGGCTACTTGAACAACGGCTTGATGTTGATGCCTCCTATGGCGTTGATTATCTGCGCTTGTATCATCTGGTACCAACGTGCAAAACACAAAGAATTGCAGGAAAGTAATAATTAATCCCCGCTATAAAACGAAAAGAATATGGAATATTTAAGTTTGTTTGTAAAGTCCATCTTTGTGGACAATATGATTTTCGCATACTTCCTGGGGATGTGTTCTTACCTGGCAGTATCGAAGAACGTAAAGACAGCCGTAGGTCTGGGTGCAGCCGTTACTTTCGTGTTGATTGTAACTTTGCCGGTGAACTATATGCTGGAAAATTACGTACTGGCACCTAATGCGCTGGTAGAAGGAGTAGACCTCAGTTTCTTGAGCTTTATCCTGTTTATTGCCGTTATCGCCGGTATCGTTCAGTTGGTGGAAATGGCGGTTGAACGTTTCAGCCCGTCACTCTATGCTTCATTGGGTATCTTCCTTCCGCTGATTGCTGTAAACTGTGCTATCATGGGTGCTTCACTGTTTATGCAGCAACGTCATTTCATCAACATTGGCGAGGCAACAACTTACGCTTTGGGCTCAGGTATCGGTTGGGCACTGGCTATTATCGGTCTGGCTGCTATCCGTGAAAAAATGGCTTACTCTGATGTTCCCGCTCCTTTGAAAGGTCTGGGTATCACTTTCATCACTGTAGGTTTGATGGCAATGGCATTTATGTGTTTCTCTGGTTTGAAAATCTAAAAGGAAAGGAATAAGACAATGGATATGAATTTAATATTAGCTAGTATTGGAGTATTCCTTGGAATTATCCTTCTGCTCGTTGTTATTTTGCTGGTAGCTAAGCAGTATCTTACTCCGAGCGGCAAAGTAAAGATAACTATCAATGGAGAGAAAGAACTGGAAGTAGAACAAGGTTCAACTTTGCTGAACACCCTGTCTGTTAATGGTATATACCTGTCATCGGCTTGTGGTGGTAAAGGTTCTTGCGGTCAATGTAAATGCCAGGTTGTAGAAGGCGGTGGTGAGATTCTTCCTTCTGAAAAAGGACATTTCAGCCGTAAACAACAACAGGATCATTGGCGTCTGGGTTGCCAGGTGAAAGTAAAAGGAGACCTGGGCATCAAGATTGATGAATCTGTAATGGGTGTTAAGGAATGGGAATGCGAAGTAATCAGCAACAAGAACGTTGCCACTTTCATCAAAGAGTTTATTGTGGCTTTGCCGAAAGGTGAACACATGGACTTTGTTCCGGGTTCATACGCCCAGATTAAGATTCCTAAATTTGAAATGGACTACAACAAGGATATTGACAAAGACCTTATCGGTCCGGAGTATCTGCCCGCATGGGAAAAATTCGGCCTGTTCGGCTTGAAATGCAAGAATACGGAAGAAACAATCCGTGCTTACTCTATGGCCAACTATCCTGCCGAGGGCGACCGTATCATGCTGACAGTACGTATCGCTACTCCTCCGTTCAAACCGAAAGATCAGGGTCCCGGCTTTATGGATGTGAATCCGGGTATCGCTTCATCTTACATTTTCACGCTGAAACCGGGTGACAAGGTAACGATGAGTGGTCCTTACGGAGACTTCCACCCGATCTTCGATTCTAAGAAGGAAATGATTTGGGTAGGTGGTGGTGCCGGTATGGCTCCATTGCGTGCGCAGATTATGCACATGACCAAGACACTGCACACTACCGACCGTGAACTTCACTATTTCTATGGTGCGCGTGCATTGAATGAAGTATTCTATCTGCAAGATTTCCAGCAATTGGAAAAAGACTTCCCGAACTTCCACTTCCATCTGGCTTTGGACCGTCCGGATCCCGCAGCCGATGCAGCAGGCGTGAAGTATACCGCAGGTTTCGTTCACAATGTGATGTATGAAACTTATCTGAAGGATCACGAAGCTCCCGAAGATATTGAATACTACATGTGTGGTCCCGGTCCGATGTCTAATGCAGTCGTTAAGATGCTGGATAGTCTGGGTGTTGAACCTTCTTCTATCATGTACGATAACTTCGGAGGATAATATCAGGATCTCCTTTTATTAATAATGAAAATAAGCCCGGTAAAAGTGAACTTTTATCGGGCTTTTTCTTTACTTTTGTATAAAACGAAAATAAATATGATAGAGAACATACTAGCCAATTTGAAAATTGAGCGACTGAACCCGATGCAAGAGGCATCCATTGATGCTTGGAAAAAGGGAAAAGACTTAATATTATTGTCTCCTACGGGATCCGGCAAGACGTTAGCTTATCTGTTGCCTTTGGTGCAGAGTTTGAAGCCTGGTATAACAGGCGTACAGGCTATAGTGCTGGTTCCTTCCCGGGAGCTGGCTTTACAAATAGATCAGGTATTCAAATCCATGAATACGCCATTCAAGGCTGTGAGTTGCTATGGCGGACGACCTGCCATGGAAGAGCACCGTACCATCAAAGGGGTGCAGCCATCAGTTATCATCGGTACACCGGGCCGTATGAATGACCATCTTTCCAAACAGAATTTTGATGCAGACACGGTTTCCATTTTGATAATAGATGAATTTGATAAATGTCTGGAATTCGGTTTTCAGGAAGAGATGGCGACTGTCATAGGACAGTTACCCGGTCTGCAACGCCGTTTTCTGTTGTCGGCCACCGATGCGGAAGAGATTCCGCAGTTTACGGGGCTGAACAAGACCATTAAATTGAATTTTTTAAATCCGGAAGAGCAGCTTACCCAGCGACTGCATTTATATAAGGTACTATCTCCGGAAAAAGACAAACTTGAAACCTTATATAAACTACTTTGTACCTTGGGAAGCCAATCGACATTGGTTTTCTGTAATCACCGTGAAAGTGTGGAAAGGGTAGGAAAGTATCTTCAATCCAAGAAGTTTCAATGTGGCATTTTTCATGGCGGCATGGAACAGGATGACCGTGAACGCTCCCTATATAAATTCCGCAACGGAAGTTGCCATGTGCTTATTTCTACCGATCTGGCCGCTCGCGGACTGGATATCCCCGAAATAGAGAACGTGGTACATTATCATCTACCTGCCAATGAGGACGGTTATATCCATCGTAACGGACGTACCGCCCGTTGGGAAGCCGAAGGAAATTCATACGTTATTCTTCATGCTGAAGAAACACTGCCCGGATATATAGCCGATGAGCCGGAAGAATTCATATTGCCCCAAGTGCCTCCCAAGCCGTCCTTGCCCGAATACGTAACATTATATATAGGGAAAGGCAAAAAAGATAAAATCAATAAGATAGATATTGTGGGCTTTCTCTTTAAAAAAGGTAACTTGAATAAAGACGAAATAGGACGGATTGATGTAAAGGACCACTATTCTTTTGCAGCCGTATCTCGCAAAAAGATAAAACAAACTTTGAATTTAATACGAAACGAGAAGATAAAGGGCATAAAAACACTTATTGAAGAAGCCAAATAATGACAATTTGTCAATTCTCGAAATGAAATGATTAAAGAATAATTCAAAAAGATATTTTTTTTATGCTTTAGATCATTGTTTACTAGGGATGTAGTTACAAAATGAAAGCATAAAAATTCAGATTTAACTAATTTGAAAGAAAATTATGCGGAAATTCGTAAATTTATTAGCGATTTTTTTGGAAAACTGAAAATAATGTGTAATTTCGCCCAATGTAAGATATAAACAAATTGTATAACCAAAACAAACTTCAAATGAAAAAGCATAATTTCAATGCGGGACCATCTATCTTGCCTCGCGAGGTAATTGAGAAAACAGCACAAGCCGTTCTTGATTTTAATGGTTCTGGTCTTTCCATCATGGAAATCAGTCACCGTGCTAAAGATTTTCAGCCTGTAGTAGACGAAGCTGTTGCTTTGTTTAAGGAACTGTTGAACATCCCGGAAGGGTACTCGGTACTATTCTTGGGAGGTGGAGCCAGCTTGGAATTCTGTATGATACCTTTCAACTTCCTCGAAAAAAAAGCTGCTTACCTGAATACAGGCGTATGGGCTAAGAAAGCGATGAAAGAAGCCAAGGCTTTCGGTGAGGTAGTAGAAGTAGCATCTTCCGCTGAAGCGACCTATACCTATATTCCCAAAGATTATACGGTTCCCGCTGATGCAGATTATTTCCACGTCACAACTAATAACACAATCTATGGAACAGAACTTCATGAAGACCTGGATTCTCCGGTTCCTATGATTGCTGATATGTCATCTGATATTTTCTCTCGTCCTATTGACGTTTCTAAATATATTTGTATCTATGGCGGTGCGCAGAAGAATTTGGCTCCAGCCGGTGTTACTTTCGTTATTGTAAAGAACGATGCTGTGGGCAAGGTATCACGCTATATCCCTACTATGCTGAATTATCAGACTCACATTGACGGCGGCTCTATGTTCAACACCCCTCCTGTACTTCCTATTTATGCCGCTTTGCAGACTTTACGCTGGATAAAAGCTAACGGTGGTGTAGCAGAAATGCAGAAACGTGCTAAAGAGAAAGCAGACATGTTGTATGCTGAAATAGACCGTAACAAAATGTTCCGTGGCACAGTAACGGATAAAGCCGACCGTTCTTATATGAACATTTGCTTTGTGATGAATGACGAATACAAAGAGCTGGAAGCCGATTTCATGAAATTTGCCACAGAAAGAGGTATGGTGGGTATTAAGGGACACCGTTCTGTAGGTGGTTTCCGTGCATCTTGCTACAACGCCATGCCGAAGGAAAGCGTTCAGGCTTTGATTGACTGCATGCAGGAATTTGAGAAACTTCATTAATAATTATGTTCACCACAGATTATACGAATTACACAGATAGGAACAATAAATGGAATCTGTGATAATCCGTGCTAATCTGTGGTGAATCTTTTTAATACAATAAGACCATGAAAGTATTAGTAGCAACAGACAAGCCGTTTGCAAAAGTTGCAGTAGACGGTATCCGTAAAGAAATAGAAGCAGCAGGTTATGAACTTGTATTGCTGGAAAAATATGGTGAAAAAGCCAAATTACTGGAAGCTGTAAAGGACGTTAACGCCATCATTATCCGAAGTGATATTATTGATGCCGAAGTATTGGATGCGGCAAAAGAACTGAAAATCGTAGTACGTGCAGGAGCAGGTTATGATAACGTGGATTTGGCGGCTGCTACGGCACACAATGTATGTGTTATGAATACTCCGGGACAGAATTCCAATGCAGTAGCCGAACTGGCTTTTGGCATGATGGTGATGGCTGTCCGCAATTTCTATAACGGGACTTCGGGTACTGAACTGATGGGCAAGAAGTTAGGTATCCATGCATACGGTAATGTAGGTCGCAATGTGGCTCGTATTGCTAAAGGTTTTGGCATGGATATTTATGCTTTTGACGCTTTCTGCCCGAAAGAAGTAATTGAAAAAGATGGTGTGAAAGCTGTTTCTTCTGCTGAGGAACTGTATGCTGCTTGTAATGTAGTGTCCCTGCATATTCCTGCTACGGCTGAAACTAAAAATTCCATCAACTACGAATTGGTTAACAAGATGCCTAAAGGAGGAGTATTGGTAAATACTGCCCGTAAGGAAGTGATCAATGAAGCGGAATTAATCAAACTGATGGAAGAACGCACCGACTTAAAGTATGTTACTGATATCATGCCGGTTGCCCATGCTGAGTTCTCAGAAAAATTTGCCGGCCGCTATTTCTCTACACCGAAAAAGATGGGAGCCCAGACGGCTGAAGCAAATATCAACGCAGGTATTGCTGCCGCCAGACAAATTGTAGGCTTCCTGAAAGATGGTTGTGAAAAGTTCAGAGTAAATAAGTAATCCAATAACCGCAGGGGCGGATTGAATCCGACCGAATGCATATAGCTTATGTTTTCGGGCGAATGCAATTCGCCCCTGCAAGTAAAATCTAATACCTTTATTTTTATGGCAATAATAAAACCCTTCAAAGGCATCCGCCCTCCGAAAGAATTGGTAGAACAAGTAGCTTCACGCCCATACGACGTACTGAATTCTGAAGAAGCACGTGAGGAAGCGAAAGGTAATGAAAAGTCACTTTATCATATTATTAAACCGGAAATTGATTTCCCTGCCGGAACAGACGAACACGATCCTAAAGTATATGAGAAGGCTGCCGAAAATTTCCAGATGTTCCAGGACAAGGGCTGGTTGGTGCAAGACGGAAAAGAAAATTATTATGTATATGCACAAACCATGAATGGCAAAACCCAATATGGGTTGGTGGTAGGAGCGTATGTTCCCGATTATATGAACGGGGTCATCAAAAAACATGAACTGACCCGTCGTGATAAGGAGGAAGACCGCATGAAACATGTCCGCGTAAATAATGCCAATATAGAACCGGTATTCTTTGCTTACCCGGATAATGCGGAATTAGATGCTATCGTTAAGAAATATACTTCACAACAGCCGGAATATGATTTTATCGCTCCGGGTGACGGTTTCGGACATTCATTCTGGGTGATCGACAAAGAAGAAGATATAACAGCTATCACAAAAGCTTTCAAAGCTATGCCGGCTCTTTATATTGCCGATGGCCATCATCGCTCGGCTGCTGCCGCCTTGGTAGGTGCCGAAAAAGCGCAGCAAAATGCAAACCATCAGGGAAATGAGGAATACAATTACTTTATGGCTGTATGTTTCCCGGCCAACCAGCTGACTATTATTGATTACAATCGTGTTGTAAAAGACTTGAACGGGCTGTCTCCGGAACAATTCCTGACCGCTGTCAGCAAGAATTTTGTAGTAGAAGAGAAAGGCATTAAGGTTTATAAACCGCAGGCTCTTCACAATTTCTCTCTCTATCTGGACGGTAAATGGTACAGCTTGACAGCAAAACCGGGCACATACGATGACAATGATCCTATCGGAGTATTAGACGTGACTATTTCTTCCAACTTGATATTGGATGAAATATTGGGAATCAAGGATCTTCGTTCCGACAAACGGATTGACTTTGTAGGTGGTATCCGTGGCTTGGAGGAATTAAAGAAGCGTGTGGACAGCGGTGAAATGAAAGTGGCTTTGGCCCTTTATCCTGTTTCTATGAAACAATTAATGGATATTGCCGATACCGGTAATATTATGCCGCCCAAAACAACTTGGTTTGAACCGAAACTTCGTTCGGGATTGGTTATTCATAAACTGAGCTGATCAATATAGAACACGGACAGAAGAACAAACCTGCATTTTCCCTCTCTGTCCGTGTCCGTTCATTTCATATAATTTTTTCAGCAGCTACAGGTGATATAAATTCTTTTATATTTGTTGATTAGGTATAATCTAAATAAATAGATGTTAGATTGAAAGAATAAAGCACTTTTCCTTTGTTTATTGCTAACAAATATCTAATTTCGCGCCGATTTTAAAGCGTGTAATAAAAACGATGATTAACAACAAGACTAAAGGATTTCTCCTTGGGGCAATCGCAGCAGCCAGCTACGGCATGAACCCACTGTTCACCCTTCCTCTTTATAGTGCAGGAATGAGCGTAGACTCGGTATTGTTTTATCGCTATGCACTGGCTATAGTTGTACTAGGTATCATGATGAAGATGCAGAAACAATCTTTTGCCATTAAGAAAGCGGATGTGCTGCCACTTTGCATCATGGGGTTGCTGTTCTCATTCTCTTCCCTGTTTCTCTTTATGAGTTATAACTACATGGATGCCGGTATCGCATCCACCATATTGTTTGTCTACCCGGTACTGGTAGCTATTATTATGGCTGTAGTATTTAAGGAAAAAGTATCGCCGGTCACTATGTTTTCCATAGCGCTGGCCTTTGTGGGAATTTCCTTGCTTTGTAAAAGTCCGGGAGGACAGACACTCAGCTTGGTCGGGATTACTTTTGTCTTTTTATCATCCTTAGCTTATGCTATCTATATAGTTGGTGTAAACCGTTCTTCCCTGAAGGATATGCCTATAGCCAAGCTTACTTTCTATGTCCTGCTTTTCGGTCTGTCTGTTTATGTGGTGCGATTGAAGTTCTGTACGGGATTGCAGCTTATCCCTACACCCTTGTTATGGGTAAACGCAATTTCACTGGCTGTTTTTCCTACTGTTATTTCGTTGGTGACCATGACAAAGGCCATACACTACATTGGCTCCACACCCACTGCTATTCTAGGTGCTTTGGAGCCTGTTACAGCTTTATTCTTCGGAGTACTGATTTTTGGAGAGCAGCTGACACCGCGCATTATTCTGGGCATTTTGATGGTGATTACTGCTGTAACTCTAATTATAGGAGGAAAAACATTGCTGAAAAAAAGCAAGATTCGGTTAAGGCATACTGGCAAATAAGATCGGATTTTGTATCTTTGCCCTTGTAATTATAAATTTTCCACTATGAAAAAACAACTGATGCAATGGGCAGGAGTGGGAATGTGGATGGTATTTGGTCTGTCCGCATGTTCTCCTACAAAAACAGAAATCGGAAACCTGAATGTCATTCCGCAGCCCCAAGAAGTAAGTCAAGACATTCAAGCCCACCCTTTTGTTATTAATCCGCAAACCGGTATTGTCTATCCGGAAGGCAATGAAAAGTTGCAACGGACGGCAGAATTTTTAGCTTCCTATATTAAAGAGGCTACGGGAATTACCGTCCGGACAACAACTGAAGCCGCAAAGAAGAATTCCATAATCTTGGCGGTTGACAGTTCCATTACCAACAAAGAGGGGTATCAACTGGAGGTAACTTCTGAAAACATTCATTTGAATGGAGGAAGTGAGTCTGGGGTCTTTTATGGAATGCAAACGCTCTATAAGGCTTTGCCATTGACCAAAAACAAACAGGTATCCGCTGCCATCCCGGTGGGAACTGTTAATGACTATCCTCGTTTCGGTTATCGCGGTTTTATGGTAGACGTGGGCCGCCATTATTTCCCGGTTTCTTATCTGAAACAAATCATTGATATGCTGGCATTGCACAATATCAATTATTTTCATTGGCATCTGACTGAAGACCAAGGTTGGAGAATTGAAATCAAGAAATATCCCAAACTTACGGAAATAGGTTCGATACGTCCACGTACGTTGATTGACCGTGAAACCCAGACCTATGATGAAACTCCTCATAGCGGTTTTTATACACAGGAAGAAGCAAAAGAGATTGTCAAGTATGCCGCTGACCGTTTTATTACTGTAATTCCCGAAGTTGACCTTCCGGGACATATGATGGGAGCTTTGGTTTCCTATCCGGAATTAGGTTGTACGGGAGGTCCATACGAGATTCCTTGTAAATGGGGGGTATTCCCTGATGTGCTTTGTGGAGGAAACGACCGGGCTTTACAGTTTGCTAAAGATGTATTGAATGAAATTATGGACATCTTTCCATCTCCTTATATCCATATTGGTGGGGATGAATGTCCGAAAGTACGTTGGGAAAAATGCCCTGCATGTCAAGCTAAAATTCGGGAACTGGGTTTGAAAGATACACCAAAACACAGCAAGGAGAATCAATTACAGACCTATTTCATGTCCGAGGTAGGCAAAGTTATTAATGACAGAGGGCGTAAAATGCTGGGCTGGGATGAGATGTTGGAGGGAGGATTGGCTCCAGGTGCCACAGTGATGTCATGGACTGGTGTCAAAGGTGGTATCGAAGCCGCCCGTCTGCACCATGATGCAATTATGACTCCTATTCAGTTTCTTTATTTCAGCAATCCTACTTACAATCGGATAAAAGGGACTAAAAGCCTTGAACGTGTCTATACATTTGAACCTGTTTCTAATGAATTGGCAGAGGATGAACGAAAATATATCATCGGTACTCAAGGATGTATCTGGACAGAATGGACGCGTGACAGTTTGAAGATGGAATGGCAAATTCTTCCTCGTATGGCTGCCTTGTCCGAGATTCAATGGACGGAACCGTTACATAAAAATTTCGACAGTTTTTTGAAACGTTTACCAGCTCTGCTGGCTATTTACCGGGATAGAGGTTATGATTTTCGTCAGGATATTTATGATGTGAACATTGATATCGTTCCGGCTCCCGATGAAGGAAAAGCCAAGATTGCTTTTCAGACTTTTGATGATGCGGAAATACATTATACATTGGATGGCAGCGTTCCCGATGTGCAATCCCCATTGTATACCGACACTATACAAGTGGATAAAGATGTTATCATACAAGCCATTGCAGTTCGTCCGCAGGGTACTAGTCAGATAAGTAAGGAGGAAATACATTTTAATGCAGCCACAATGAGACCGGTTACCTTGAATACCATTCCTCATAAATCATATACTTTTAAAGGAGGAAGTACTTTGATAGACGGATTATATGGGGATATGAATTATCGCTCAGGACGTTGGATTGGTTTCTACGGGACAGATATGAATGTGACCCTTGATTTACTTGAGCCTAAGGAAGTATCTTCAGTTTTTGTAAACACAATGTTGAACACAGGCGATGCTATCTTTGGTACAACAGGTCTGAAGGTGGAAGTTTCTGAGGACGGGAAAAATTTCCGCAGGGTAGCCTCCGAAAATTTTCCCGTTGTGGAAAAAGGAACTAAAATGCAAAGCCGCAAAGACTCTGTTTCCTTTGATAAAGTAAAAGCCCGCTATATTAAAATCATAGCAGAAGTTACTCCGAAACTTCCCGCATGGCATTCCATGCCTGGCGAAAAAGCTTTTCTGTTTGTTGACGAAATAGGAGTGGAGTAAATTCGCCTTCGGAGCAATAGCTTTCTAAAGAACAAATACTAAACAAGAAACGGACATTCTGACAAAACAGATGTCCGTTTCCTTATCAATAACCCTTTCATGTATTTTCAAACTAGAAAGCTGTTCAAGAAAAAAATGGCGATAGAGATTCACTCTATCGCCATCATGTGACATGGAATGTCTAATTCCTTATGCTTTAGGAAGTGCTTCTTTTACAACCATAGTACGGTTTACATATTCTGCAC
>NZ_JBCOCI010000067.1:0-27718 GCF_040929485.1 Phocaeicola sp. RTP21198st1_B8_RTP21198_201120
TCTGCAAATTCAGTAATGAGAGGACGTGTAAACGCAATAAGGACGTTCAAGGGCTTAGTTGCGGATTTGAGGTTTAATAAGCTGTTTTAGCAAATCTTGCAATTCTATCTTTTCGTATTTTTGAGGCACTTCAGTGTGACTTTCCCAATCTTTGTTTGTAGAAAGTCGGGAAAGTTCGAACACTGCCGTAACCGGTTGCTTCGCTCCTTCAAAAGACACTGTCATAGACGCCGGAAATTGTTTCTGCTCCAACGGACGAAACTTATCATAACGCCAATTTATCCCGTACCGGGTACCGGACAAGCCGATATGACTTTCTTTCAGCAGCCCATCATTTGTATTGGTACGAAAACGGTAGGCGAAATGTTTGCCGTTTTTTACTTCTATTAATGCATTTTCGTTTTCAGGACGCACAGCAAAGGACGAAATATCACGGACAGTCAGCACCTTTTTTCCCGGAAGAAAAATTTCATTCATAAACAAGGCCTGCAAAGTATGAAAATCCAAATCAGCCTTTGCCAGATTTTTCAATTCATCAAAAGGGACTTGTACATAACGTTTGTTCATACGATCCATCACTAAAACTCCGTCCGGAGATATTTCAGCACGTGCCACTTCAATACCCAAAAATGGAGCGATAGAAAGCTGGATTACTTCATCACGTTTCATGCGCAACGTACCATTTACTTTAGTCGGTCCTTTACCGTTCAAGTCAACGGCCAATGACATTTTCGCAGTAATTGCATCCCATCCCGGAGAACGGCTAATCAGCTCTTCCATATATTCCGACTCGGATAAATTGCCAATAGATACCCCTTTCTTCATACTCCGGGTAGATGAACATGAAGAAATAAATATAATCAGCAAAGCACTAAACAAATAAAAACAGACACGTTTCATCATTCTGCAAAGTATTTCTTTTGTACAATCTTCTTTCTCAATAAGTTCAATTCCTTTTCACTACGTTCTTCACTACCTTCTTGAGGAGGCTCCTTGGATAATTTTTCCGCTTGTTGCCAATATTCCAAAGCCTTTTCACGATCTCCATTCATGTAGTAAATATCTCCACAATGCTCTACAACAACGGAACTTTTACTTCCATCATTCTGCATAGCCTGGTCAATGTAAATTTTTGCTTCTACATATTTACCTTTCTCAAAAAGTATCCAGGCATAGGTATCCAGATACGTACCATTGGTAGGTTCGGCCTTTACGGTACGGTAACTCATTTCTTCCGCTTTATCCAGGTTTTTACGCTCTACAGACAGGTAATAGGCATAATTATTCAAGGCCCCTATATTGTTTTCCTTATAAACCAAAGCGGAATCGTATGCGGCATATGCCTCCACATTCATCTTCTTTATATGATAAAGATCCCCCATAATGGCATAGAAATCAGAAACGATATCCTTATTGCTTTTATCTGTTACTTGATTCACTCCTTTTTTAAAAACCTCCAATGCCTCGTCTGTTTTCTCCTTCTGATGATAGGCCAATCCCATATAATAGTAGAATTCCAATACATCCGGAGTATATTCCAAAGCAGGAGCACATAATTTGATTACTTCATCCATATTCTGCTCACGAATGGCAAAGCTCAACAGCTGCAAGCGTGCCGGCGTATTTTCCGGATCAATTTCAAGCACTTGGTGCAAAACAGGGGTTGCCTCTTTATCCATCTTTTTCGTCAGAAGATATTGGGCCGCCAACATAGCGATATCTGCATTCTCTTGTTTTTCCTTCAATATAGAAGTAAACAGGCCTGCTATTTTCGTACTGTCCTTGTTTGTTTGCTCAGAACGCAGAATAAGCTGGCGCATAATGTTCATCTTTGTATCGCTATCCACATTATCATTCAGCAAAATAGTATCCAACTGTACCTGATACAAACTATCCTGCCCTTTTTTCTCGTAATAAGAAGCCATAGAAAGCAACGCCGGCGCATAGCCCGGTTCTTCCTTCAATACTTTCTGATAAGTTTCGTATGCTTCTTCTTCCTTACCGTTGTTCAGATAGACATCTCCCAAAATGGTAAGATAACGCATGTCATATGGATATTCTTTCGCCAAATTCTCAATCTCCGTAAATGCCTGCTGATCATTGTTCATGGCCAGATACATGCGGAATTTCTCCATGCTGATTTGTTCAGACTTCCCATCCAAGGCTTCAAGGCGGTTCAATGTATTAACTACCTGCTGATAATCCTTGGTACGGGTATAGAGATCAATCAAAGCCATCAACGGTTCCAGACGTGAGGGGAACTGACTCGCCATATCCTCATAAACATAAATGGCTTTCGGGTAATTTCCCTTACCTTGATAATAGGCTGCCAAAGTTTGCTTGTACCAAAAACTCTTAGGGTCGGCATCCACTGCCTTCTTCAAAGCCTCCTCCCCTTTTTCCGGCTGATTGAGAAACATATGGAACCGGGAAATCTCGAACAAAGTAGCAGCTCCTTGTGGATAAATGTCCAAACAGTGACTATACATTTCGAAAGCCGCATCCAAGTCACCTTTTTCTTTCATCCGGAGCGCTTCCAAAAAGAAATAGTCGTATTTACGACGTTGCTCCGGAGTAAGCGGATCCTTTTCCTCCACAACAGCTTTATTTCCGGACACCCCGGAAGTTCTCTTCACCGTACCGCATGAAACAAGCATGCCTATCAGACATACACATAGCATGGGTACATATTTCAATCTTCTATTCATTGTTTCCTTTTACTTTTTTCCGGTATGTCCAAAGCCACCTGCACCACGTTCCGTTTCGTCCAACACCTCCACTTCCTGCCATTCGGCATGTTCGTGACGGGCTACAACCATTTGCGCAATGCGCTCCCCATCTTCTATCATAAAATCCTCAGATGACAAATTGACCAGGATAATACAAATTTCACCACGATAATCGGCATCAATTGTGCCCGGAGAATTCAGGACTCCGATGCCTTTCTTAATAGCCAGCCCGCTACGTGGACGGATTTGCGCTTCAAAACCTTCAGGCAATGCGATATAAAGTCCCGTAGGAACCAAACAACGTTGCAAGGGTTTCAGCACAATCGGTTCGTCAAGATTAGCACGGATATCCATCCCTGCCGATTGCCCGGTAGCATACTCGGGTAAAGCATGTTTTGATTTATTGATTACCTGTATTTTCATAATTTTAACAATTTATCAATATGCTTATGTGGCAATGCTAATAATTTGCAGACAACAAGCACAGTCCAGACCTGGCGCAGCCAATTGGCATATTAACAAATCAGCACATTACCACATGATTAATAAAGTGCGAATTTACACATTTAGATGGATTTATCTAAGCGTTTACAGTTTTTTAAACGGAAGTTTCTTACTTTTGCAAACAGATAAAGCCTGAATTATGAACTGGAAACAATTAATATCAAATAAACGCTTCGGCATGGAAGAACTGCACGAGGCCCGTAAAGATGACCGTTCCGAATTCCAACGCGATTATGACCGTCTCATCTTCTCAGCACCTTTTCGCCGTTTGCAAAACAAAACTCAAGTATTTCCTTTACCGGGTAGCGTATTCGTACACAACCGGTTGACTCACAGCCTTGAGGTGTCTTGTGTAGGACGTTCTTTAGGAAACGATGTCGCCAACCAGCTTCTGAAAAAGCACCCAGACTTGGTCGACTCCCATATATCGGAAATAGGTTCTATCGTTTCAGCCGCATGTCTGGCACACGATCTGGGAAACCCACCTTTCGGCCATTCGGGAGAAAAAGCCATTTCAACTTACTTCTCGGAAGGACAAGGAATGGCATTGAAAAAAGAACTTTCACCGATGGAATGGGATGATTTAACCCACTTCGAAGGAAATGCCAATGCATTCCGCATCCTTACCCACCAATTTGAAGGAAGACGGAAAGGAGGATTCGTAATGACCTACTCCACATTGGCGTCCATCGTAAAATATCCTTTTTCCTCACAATTGGCAGGAAAGAAATCAAAATTCGGTTTCTTCTTAAGCGAAGAGGCTGATTATCAGAAAATAGCCAGAGAATTAGGCATCATCCAGCTCAGCAAGCCGGATGAGCCTTTACGCTACGCACGCCATCCGTTAGTCTACCTGGTAGAAGCCGCGGATGATATTTGTTATCAGATGATGGACATAGAAGACGCGCATAAATTAAAACTTCTGACACATGATGAAACCAAAGGACTGTATATGCTGTTCTTTGATGAGAAAAGAAAAAAACGCATTGAAGAAGTTTGCCGGATTGTAACAGACGTCAATGAACAGATAGCTTATTTACGTTCTTCGGTCATCGGTGCACTAATAAAGGAATGCACAAGAGTATTTACTGAAAATGAAAAAAAGATATTAGCCGGGGAGTTTGAAGGCGCACTGATAAAGCACATTTGCAGTCCATTGAAAGAGGCCTATGAGAATTGTTCTGCAATTGCCTTGCAAAGAATCTATCGTTCCAGTGATGTACTGGACATAGAATTGGCAGGGTTCAGAGTTATCAGTACCTTGATTGACCTGATGATCAATGCAGTGCGCTCTCCGGAAAAAGCGTATTCACAACTACTGATCAATCGCGTATCCGGACAGTACAATGTCAACGCACCTACTTTATATGGAAAAATTCAAGCTGTGCTGGATTACATATCGGGCATGACAGACGTATATGCGCTCGACCTCTACCGGAAGATCAAAGGCAACAGTCTGCCGGCAGTATAATAAAAACATTGTCAGATGCGAGCAAGATGAATCCTGTAAATTTTATCTGCACCTGACAATGTTTCCCCCAATATTACTATTAGTCCGATTATTTGGTCAGTATGGGATGAGCGCCTGAAGTTATTTTCAAAGCTTCAGGATGTTGCTTTACAAACGATTCGATATGGCGCACCCGTTTGTCTTCCAGGATTTCATTTACCGCAATCAGAATTCCGGTTTCCTCCACATCTCCGAATCCATAATTAATCGCTGTTCCAAACATACGCATCGTAGGAGACAGACTCATGTATGCGTTGACCAAAGGAGGAATATTATATCCCAGCTTACGCACTTCCGTATTCAAAATCTTGTAGTCTTCTTTAAAAGAATCATAACAGAAAAGATTTTCCAACATTTTCTTATCTGTTTCTATTTCCAGCGGTTTCATCGGAGTTATCAACTTATCTTTATCACCAAAATGTTTATTCAGGAAGTATAATATCATATCACGCCCCTGACGATGATAACTAGGATACATAGTCATCTTACCAAAAAAATATTTCACATTAGGCTTAATCACGGTTAATGCACCCAAACCATCCCACAAATTATCCAAAGCAAACAATCCCTTGGAACCGGCACGGGTTGACTGGTACTCTAATGTAACGAACGAACGCCCCAACTCCACCGTATAAGGCAAATATTTTTTCAAAAAAACTTCCGAGAAATTAAACATGTGAGCAGTAGCCAGCAAAGGCTTTCCATGTTCATCAAATTGCACCTCATCCCCCAAGAGATAACGATAGCCTCCCAAAATCTCCTCCGCTTCAGGATTCCATACAACTAATTGCTTATAGGGATTTTCCATCACGTCATATTCATCGATATCCATCGCCTTTCCTGTTCCGCCACCTGCAGCACGAAAGGCTATTTCCCTTAATCGGCCAATCTCCTTCATCACATTTGGCGAATCCTGATGCGTAATGACATAAATTTCATTATGACTTTTATTCGTAAACCTCAGGCGTTTATCCTCGGAAAGTTCCGCCTTGAGAATCTCTTTGCTAATCGGTGCAATAATTTCTTCCATATCTTTTATTCTCTCTTTTGTCCATTATAGCTTGTAGACTACATCTTTTACAAACTGCGCCCACTGAGCCGGGGTCTTTGTCTTGTCGAAAGTTTGCCAAGGAATGGGTTTTCCAATGGTCAAGGTAAAGGTTTTATGACGATTTTTCAACATTTCATCTGCCAAGTAAAGCATAGCAATATTAAACTTAATGCCAAGGGCCTTACATATATTTGCCAAATTATAGAAAAAGTCTGAATTCCGGCCCTCAAAGTGCAAAGGTACCACATCACGATGCGTTTCAATACTTTTAGTGACAAATGTCTTTTTCCATTCCAAATCCTTGATTTCCCCACCCTGTCTACGGGAACATAACCCCGCAGGAAACATAATGATATGATTATCCGAGGCAAACCCTGCCTCTACCATCTTTGGGAAATCCCTGGATTGCGAGCCTGTTTTATTGATAGGAATACACAAAGGAGCCAAACCATGCAAATTCATCAACAAATCATTGACCAAATAGCGTACATTACCATTGTAATGTTTTCCCAATATATACCCCAAAGCAACTCCATCCTGTCCTCCCAGCGGGTGATTGCTAACAAAAGTACATTTACCGTTTTCAGGCAAGTTTTCCAAACCTTTTATCTCCACTTTTGCATCTAGGAACTCCATACAAGCTTCCAGAAAGTCAACTCCGACTTTATTTTTGGAGTCTTTTAAAAAGACATTCAGTTCATCCTGATGCACAATACGCTTCAGGTACGAAACGACAAAACGGGGAATATATTTATATTTTTTCCCGGCTTTCGTTTTCAATATCTTTTCTATGTCGATTAAAAATATAGAGTCGTCAGTCATTTTGCAAACGTTCTTTTCCATGCAAAAGTAACTTATCTTTTTTTATATTGGCAATTTATGACAGAAAAAACTCTTAATCTCTAAAGAAATTAAGAGTTTTTGTGTATGAAACTATACAAATTCTTTCATTTTTGCGCAAAATAAAAACGAATGTGCAATAGTTTGGTTTCGTTTTTCAACCTCCGACAGCCAACTCTTTCCATTATTTTTTATCATAAAATCATTAAATTTAAACGTACTGTTTACCAAGCTACTAGCTACATTAACAGCCTGTTGAAAACTTCTCGAAATATTTTCTTAAAATATTGTGGGGAATTGTGGGGAATTGTGTAATTTTACACCTTGAACAATATAATAAGGTGTAGATATGCGATTTCTTGGGAATTCTGAAGCAAAGACGGACGCAAAAGGCAGAGTGTTCCTGCCTGCCGTATTTAGGAAGCAGTTACAAGCTGCCTCCCAAGAATGCTTGATTTTACGCAAAGACACCTACCAAGACTGTCTGGTTCTTTACCCCGAAAATGTGTGGAACGAACAAATGAATGAACTACGTTGTAAGCTCAATCGTTGGAATTCCAAACACCAAATGATTTTCCGTCAGTTCGTTTCGGATGTAGAAGTTATCACATTGGATGGAAACGGGCGCTTTCTGATTCCAAAACGATATTTGAAATTAGCTAAAATACAGCAAGATGTACGCTTTATCGGATTGGACGACACTATAGAAATCTGGTCTAAAGAACTAGCAGACAAACCCTTCATCACGCCGGAGGACTTTGGAAAAGAATTGGAAGAAATTATGGGAACTAATAACAACGTAGAAATAGAATGAGTGAAGCAAAACAGATATATCATATACCGGTATTATTAAACGAGAGCGTAGACGGAATGAACATTCAACCCGGAGGTATTTATGTAGACGCCACTTTCGGTGGCGGAGGACATTCCAAGGAAATTCTAAGCCGGCTGGATAGCACCGCGCATCTATATAGTTTTGACCAAGATGAAGATGCCGAGAAAAATATTGTAAGCGACAGCCGCTTCACTTTTGTGCGTAGTAACTTCCGCTACCTTTCCAACTTTCTGCGTTATTATGACGTGGAAGAGGTAGATGCCATTTTGGCCGATCTAGGAGTTTCCTCACATCACTTTGACGACTCCGAACGCGGATTCTCATTCCGTTTCGAGGGCAAATTGGACATGCGGATGAACAAACGTGCAGGCATGACAGCAGCAGATGTGGTGAATACCTATGACGAAGAACGTTTGGCTAATATTTTCTATTTATATGGTGAATTAAAGAACAGCCGCAAACTGGCATCAACCATCGTTAAAGCACGAGGGGTAAAACAAATTATCACCATCGGTGATTTTCTTGAAGTCATCAAACCGCTTTTTGGGCGGGAACGTGAAAAAAAAGAACTCGCAAAGGTGTTCCAAGCTTTACGTATAGAGGTAAATCAGGAAATGGAAGCATTGAAAGAAATGCTTTATGCAGCAACCAAAGCACTGAAACCGGGAGGCAGACTGGTAGTAATCACCTATCATTCCTTAGAGGACCGCATGGTAAAAAATATCATGAAAACCGGAAACATAGAAGGCAAGGCCGAACAGGATTTCTTTGGTAATGTACAGACACCTTTCAAATTAGTCAACAGCAAAGTTATTGTTGCCGGCAACGAAGAAGTGACATGCAATCCGCGCTCCCGAAGCGCCAAGTTGAGAATTGCAGAAAAGAGATAACGAGATGGAAGAAGAACTGAAACAAAATGCACAACAACCTAAAGACGGACAATCTGCTTCGCCCAAGCACATGTCTATCCGCAGCATATTGGGAGGAGATATCCTTGCAAACGACTTCTTCAAAAGACAAACCCGTTTGCTAATTCTCATCATGATCCTGACTGTACTATACATAGACAACCGTTATAGCAGTCAACAGGAACTCATTGAAATTGATAAGTTGAAAAAAGATTTGATCGATATCAAATACGATGCATTGACACGTTCTTCCGAACTGATGGAAAAGAGCCGCCAATCACGTATTGAAGAATATATTTCGACGGAAGACAGCCCCTTACAAACGGCTACCAACCGTCCTTATTTAATAAAGAAAGACTAAGCCCATGATGCCCAACCAAAAAAACATAATGCTCCGCTTCTCCTTCATCATCCTGGTCATGGTGTTGATAGGTATTGCCATTATCTGCAAAGCCGGTGTCATCATGTTTGCCGAGCGTCAATACTGGAAAGACGTAGCCGACCGTTTTGTAAAAGAAAACGTCACCGTACGTCCTACCCGTGGCAACATCATCTCATCCGACGGCCAGCTGATGGCAAGCAGCCTTCCCGAATATAAGATTTACATGGACTTCATGATAAATAAGAGGAAGGGCGAAACCGAAGAAGAGGAAAAGACACGGCTGAAGCTACAACATATCAAAGACTCAGTTCTTTATGCAAATCTTGACACAATCTGCAAAGGATTACATGAAATATTCCCTGATAAAAGTGCCGCCTTTTTCAAGCAGCACATCAAAAACGGAAGAAAAAAAGAGAGCCGCAGTTGGCTACTCTACCCCAAACGCATTTCTTATATACAATATAAAGAAGCAAAACGTCTGCCCGTATTTAATCTGAACAAATACAAAGGCGGATTCCATGAACAGGCATTCAATCAGCGGAAAAAGCCTTTCGGCTCACTGGCTATGCGTACATTGGGAGATATGTTTCCTGATATAGAACAAGGTGCAAAGAACGGGCTGGAACTTTCATACGATTCCATATTAAAAGGCAGAAACGGTATCACTCATCGTCAAAAGGTAATGAACAAATACCTGAACATTGTAGACATCCCTCCTGTAGATGGCTGTGATATCATTACAACCATTGATGTAGGTATGCAAGACATCGCAGAAAAAGCATTGGTAGATGAATTGAAAGAAATCAACGCCACTGTAGGCGTCGCTATTCTGATGGAAGTGCAGACGGGAGACATCAAAGCTATCGTCAACATGACCAAATGTAATGACGGCATTTACAGAGAAATACGCAATAACGCCATCTCAGACATGATGGAGCCAGGCTCTACTTTCAAAACCGCATCCATACTGGTAGCACTGGACGACGGAGTCATCACTCCGGAAACGGTGGTAGAAACCGGTAACGGAGTCTATATGATGCACGGTCGCTATATGAAAGACCACAACTGGCATCGTGGAGGCTACGGCACTATCAACACAACAAAATCATTGATGGTGTCCTCAAACATCGGTGTATCACGGTTGATCGATGATCATTATCATGATAATCCGGAAAAGTTTGTACGCGGACTGCATCGAGTAGGCATTGCCACTCCGTTAGATCTCGATATTCCCGGTGCCGGCAAGCCGAACATCCGCATCCCCAACAAAGACTTGAGCAATTGGTCACGTACTGCACTGGCATGGATGTCTATTGGCTATGAAACCCAAATTCCCCCCATCAATACACTGGCATTTTATAATGCTATAGCCAATAACGGAGTAATGGTCAAGCCTCGTTTTGTGAAATCAATAGTCAAAGACGGGCAGGTGGTGGAAGATATTGCTCCTGAAATACTCAATCCGGCCATCGCTTCCCCCAAGGCTATCAGCGAGATACAAACAATTTTGGAAAAAGTTGTCAGCGAAGGGCTGGGAAAGAAAGCAGGATCCAAGCAATTCCATGTATCCGGGAAAACCGGTACTGCACAGGTTTCACAAGGGAAAGCCGGATACACTAATGGCACACGCCGTTATTTGGTAAGTTTCTGTGGATATTTTCCTTCAGAAGCGCCTAAATACAGTTGCATTGTAGCCATCCAGAAACCTGGACTCCCCGCCTCGGGTGGTTTGATGGCCGGCAGCGTGTTCAGTAAAATTGCCGAACGCGTATTTGCCAAACATCTGGCACAAGATTTGAAAGAAGCAAAAGACTCAACTTCTATCCTTATTCCGGATGTGAAAAACGGGGATATAAGTGCGGCGCATTATGTACTGAACCGGATAAATGTAAATTCATCCGGAGTTTCGGAACAATCAACCGAAGGCAAACCGGTATGGGGAAATGTGACTAGTAATCCGGACAATGTATTATTCAACAAAAAAGACATTAACAATAAACTTGTACCAAGTGTTATTGGTATGGGCGCAAAGGATGCTGTCTATCTACTTGAAAGCATGGGATTGAAAGCCCGCATTACCGGCATCGGTAAAGTGAAGTCACAAAGTATCCCGGCCGGCAACACTTTGCGCAAAGGACAGACCATACAATTACGATTAAATTAACAGTGTAACAGGAAGAATATGAAACTGGAAAAGATTATTAAAGGAATAACAGTCAATGAAATCATAGGTGATATGGCCCAAGAGATTTCGGGAATAAACATGGACTCGCGCCTGATAGAGCCTGGTCATATTTTCATTGCTGTAAAAGGGACGCAGACTGACGGACATACTTATATTCAAAAAGCAATAGAAAAAGGAGCCCGTACAGTGGTATGTGAAAACCTTCCTGAGACATTAATTGAAAATGTTACCTACATAAAAGTGAACGACACGGAAGACGTTGTCGGGAAACTAGCAACTACGTTTTACGGTGACCCCACCTCGAAATTGGAACTGGTCGGTGTTACAGGCACCAACGGAAAAACTACTATTGCTACCTTATTATATAATATGTTCCGTAAATTCGGATATAAAACAGGACTCATTTCCACTGTATGCAATTATATAGATGAGGAAGCCATTCCAACTGACCATACCACCCCTGACCCTATTACACTAAACAAACTGCTGGGACGCATGGCAGATGAAGGATGCAAATATGCCTTTATGGAAGTAAGCTCACATTCAGTCGCACAAAAACGAATTGGTGGTTTAAAATTTGCAGGCGGTATATTTACCAACCTTACCCGTGACCATCTGGACTACCATAAAACTGTAGAGAACTATCTGAAAGCCAAAAAAGCATTCTTTGACAGTCTGCCTAAAACAGCCTTTGCCTTAACCAATCTGGATGACAAAAACGGATTGGTCATGACTCAAAATACCAAAGCAAAGGTACACACCTATTCGCTGCGCAGTTTGAGTGATTTTAAAGGAAAAGTGCTGGAAGATGGATTCGAAGGAATGCTGCTTGATATAAATAATGTGGAAGTCAATGTACAGTTCATCGGACGCTTCAATGCTTCCAATCTGCTGGCAGTCTATGGAACAGCCTGCCTGCTTGGGAAAAAAACAGAAGAGGTACTGCTGGCATTGAGTACTCTTCGCCCCGTTGCCGGGCGTTTTGACTCACTGCGCTCACCCAAGGGATACACCGCCATTGTGGACTATGCCCATACTCCGGATGCCTTGGAAAATGTGCTGAATGCCATTCACGAGGTTCTGAATGGCAAAGGTAATGTAATTACGGTAGTAGGCGCCGGCGGCAACCGCGATAAAGGCAAACGCCCCTTGATGGCACAAGAAGCGGTAAAGCAAAGCGATAAGGTCATTATCACCTCTGACAATCCCCGGTTTGAAGAGCCGCAGGAAATCATCAATGATATGCTGGCAGGACTGACTAAAGAGGATATGCGTAAAGTGATAAGCATAGCCGACCGTAAAGAAGCAATCCGTACAGCTTGTATGCTAGCCCAAGCTAAAGATGTCATTTTAGTTGCCGGGAAAGGACACGAGAATTATCAGGAAATCAAAGGTATAAAGCACCATTTCGACGATAAAGAAGTATTAAGAGATATTTTTGCTAATGAATAAACCAACCAAAAGATGTTATATTATTTATTTCAATATTTAGAAAAGTTTGATTTTCCCGGAGCCGGTATGTTCGGTTACGTTTCATTCCGTTCATTGATGGCAATCATTTTATCATTGTTGATCTCGGCTATCTTCGGTGAATATTTCATCAACCTGCTCAAACGTAAACAAATAACCGAAACCCAACGTGACGCATCTATAGACCCTTTTAATGTGAAAAAAGTTGGTGTGCCGACGATGGGAGGTATAATTATTATTGTCGCAATTCTCATACCTTGCCTTTTATTGGGGAAACTGCATAATATTTACATGATATTAATGTTAATTACCACCATTTGGCTAGGCACATTAGGCTTTTTGGATGACTATATCAAGGTTTTCCGTAAAGACAAAGAAGGGTTGCACGGCAAATTCAAGATCATCGGCCAAGTAGGTTTAGGACTCATTGTGGGACTCACCTTATATTTAAGTCCAAGCGTTGTTATCCGTGAGAACGTAGAAATACAAAGAGGGGGAGAAATTGTAGAAGTGGTGCACAAAGAACAAGATCAGAAATCCACTAAAACTACGATTCCTTTCTTCAAGAATAATAATTTGGATTATGCTGATTTCGTAGGCTTCCTGGGAGATAATGCCCAAACTGTAGGTTGGATTATTTTCGTATTAGTTACCATTTTCGTAGTTACTGCCGTATCTAACGGCGCCAACCTGAATGACGGGATGGATGGGATGGCAGCCGGAAATTCTGCTATCATCGGTCTTACCTTAGGCATATTGGCATACGTATCCAGCCACATCGAATATGCAGGATACCTTAATATCATGTATATTCCCGGCAGTGAAGAACTGGTAATCTTTATCTGCGCCTTTATCGGCGCGCTGATCGGTTTCCTTTGGTACAATGCTTTTCCCGCCCAAGTATTTATGGGCGATACCGGCAGCTTGACCATTGGTGGTATCATAGCGGTATTTGCAATCATCATTCATAAAGAGTTGCTTATACCTATTCTCTGTGGAATCTTCTTGGTAGAAAACCTTTCGGTTATTCTACAGGTGAGATATTTCAAAAGCGGAAAAAAGAAAGGGCATTTGCAACGCGTATTCAAACGTGCACCTATCCACGACCATTTCCGTACTACATTAGCACAGTTAGACCCCAATTGCAGTTATCTGTTCATGAAACCCAACAGCGTATTCCATGAATCAAAAATCACGGTACGCTTTTGGATTGTCACCATCGTACTCGCTGCAATTACGATTATTACATTAAAGATAAGATAAACGAAGATTATGGCTAAAAGAATTGTCATACTAGGAGCTGGAGAAAGCGGTGCGGGAGCAGCCGTTCTGGCAAAGAAACAAGGTTTCGACACCTTCGTTTCAGACATGTCCACGATTAAGGACTCATACAAAAACATGCTGAACGAGCGAGGCATCGAATGGGAAGAAGGCAAACATACCGAATCTCTCATTCTGAATGCGGATGAAGTGATCAAAAGTCCAGGTATTCCGAATGATGCCCCGATGATTCTTAAATTAAAGGCACAAGGTACCCCTATCATCTCCGAAATAGAATTTGCGGGACGTTATACCAATGCTAAAATGATTTGCATTACAGGAAGTAATGGAAAAACAACAACGACTTCGCTGATTTATCATATCTTCAAGAAAGCAGGTATGAATGTGGGACTAGCCGGAAATATCGGTCAAAGTCTGGCATATCAGGTAGCAGAATACAACTATGATTATTATGTAATCGAGTTAAGCAGCTTCCAATTAGACAACATGTACAAGTTCCATGCCAACATTGCCGTATTGATGAACATCACGCCGGATCATCTGGACCGTTACGATCACCAGATGCAAAACTATGTGGATGCAAAATTCCGCATTATCCAGAACCAGACTCCGGACGATGCCTTCATCTTCTGGAACGATGACCCCGTCATCCAGCGTGAATTACATAAATATGGCATTCATGGCCATTACTACCCTTTTGCCGAAAGGAAAGAAGAAGGAACCGCCGCATACGTGGAACAGGACAAAGTTTATTTTACAGAACCAATCGCTTTCAACATGGAACAGGAAGAACTGGCACTGACCGGAACCCATAATCTCTTTAACTCCATGGCGGCCGGTATCTCTGCCAACCTGGCGGGTATCCGCAAAGAATGCATCCGCGAGGCCTTGGGTGATTTCAAGGGAGTGGAACACCGCCTTGAAAAAGTCTGCCGGGTAAGAGGAGTAGATTACATCAATGACTCCAAAGCTACCAATGTGAATTCCTGCTGGTATGCTTTGCAAAGCATGAAAACCAAAACCATCCTGATATTAGGTGGAAAAGACAAAGGCAACGATTATAACGAAATTGCCGACTTGGTAAAAGAAAAATGTACCGGATTGATCTACATGGGATTACACAATGAGAAATTGCATGCTTTCTTTGACAAGTTCGGCCTGCCTGTAGCCGATGTACAAAGCATGAAGGATGCCGTAGATGCTGCTTACCGGATGGCCAAGAAAGGTGAAACCGTATTATTAAGTCCTTGCTGCGCCAGCTTCGACCTTTTTAAAAGTTACGAAGACCGTGGCGAGCAGTTCAAGGAATGTGTAAGAAACCTGTAATATAATATTAAGGTATATAGATAATGGATCTGATAAAAGACTTGTTCAAGGGCGACAAAGTAATCTGGATTATTTTCCTGTTTCTTTGCCTGATCTCTATCGTCGAGGTATTTAGTGCCGCCAGCACACTTACCTACAAAAGTGGGGATCATTGGGGGCCTATCACCCAGCACAGTGTCATCCTGATGGTAGGTGTGTGCATTGTGGTGCTGGTACATAACATCCCCTGCAAATATTTCCGTGTACTTCCCTTCTTCCTGCTGCCTATATCGGCTGTTTTGCTGATATTTGTAATGGGTATGGGATTGATTACCGGAGACCGTGTCAATGGCGCAGCCCGTTGGATGACCTTTTTCGGCATCCAGTTCCAGCCTTCCGAACTGGCAAAAATGGCTGTGATTATTGTCACCGCCTTTATTCTATCCAAGTTTCAGGAAGAAGACAACGCCAATCCGAAAGCATTCAAATATATAATGTGGATCACCGGAGTTGTTTTCATTCTGATTGCTCCCGAAAACGGTTCTACCGCAGCATTGCTGTTCGGAGTAGTCTTTTTAATGATGGTGATCGGCCGGGTACCTTGGAAACAGTTGGCCAAGTTAATGGGAACTGTCGGAGTCGTGGTGATACTTTTCGTAGGCATAGTGATGGTTATGCCTACACATAAACTGAACAAAGTTCCCATGATGCACCGTGTAGAAACCTGGCAGAACCGCATTAAAGGTTTCTTCGAGGATAAAGAAGCCGTTCCTGCTGCCAAATATGATATAGACAAGGATGCCCAGATAGCACACGCCAATATTGCTATAGCCTCCAGCAATATCATAGGAAAGATGCCGGGTAACAGTGTACAACGGGATTTCCTGTCACAAGCGTTCTCAGACTTCATCTTCGCCATCGTCATAGAAGAATTAGGATTACTGGGAGGCGCCTTTGTAGTGATCCTCTACATCTGGCTGTTGATGCGGGCGGGTAAAATAGCCCGAAGAAGTGAAAAAAGTTTTCCTGCCTTTCTGGTGATGGGCATCGCCCTGCTACTGGTATCTCAGGCGATGCTTAACATGATGGTGGCCGTAGGTCTGTTCCCCGTCACCGGACAACCCCTGCCGCTTATCAGCAAAGGAGGAACCTCTACACTCATCAACTGCGCCTACATCGGTATGATATTAAGTGTCAGCCGCTACGTAGCTGAGCAAGAAGAGAAGAAAGCTGCCGAGCAACAGGCGTTGGAAGAAGCCGAACTGGCAGCCAAGGCCGAACGGCGCCAGGAAATAGTAGCCGCCATGCAGGAAGCCATTACTACACTTCCGTCAGGTGACACAGCCGCCACTTCCCTCCCGTCGGAGGAAAACTCGCTGTCCGATGACTTGAAGGCATTACTGAATGCGGCCGGGAAGCGGGAGCCGGAAGAAGAAATATAATATAAACCATTCATTTTAAAAGTATTATTTATACTTTTGCGAATAATTCGACTAAAAAGGAATTATGGAAGAAAATTTAAGAATCATCATCAGCGGAGGAGGAACCGGGGGACACATTTTCCCCGCAGTCTCTATTGCCAACGCCATCAAGGAACAACATCCCGAAGCGGAAATTCTGTTCGTAGGTGCTGAAGGCAGAATGGAGATGCAACGCGTTCCTGCTGCCGGATACTCTATAAAAGGATTACCTGTTGCCGGATTCGACCGTAAGAACTTATTAAAAAATATTTCGGTTCTTTTTAAATTGGTCAAAAGTCAGCTATTGGCACGTAAAATCATCAAGGACTTCAAGCCACATGCAGCAGTAGGTGTAGGCGGATATGCCAGCGGTCCCACTTTGAAAATGGCCGGGATGATGGGTATTCCGACACTGATACAAGAGCAGAACTCTTATGCCGGAGTAACCAACAAACTATTGGCAAAGAAAGCCCGCAAAATATGTGTGGCATACGACGGCATGGAACGTTTCTTTGAAAAAGACAAGATTATCCTGACCGGCAACCCCGTCCGCCAAGGACTGCGCAACCATCACATCAGCCGTGAAGATGCTATCCGCTCTTTCGGGCTGGACCCATCCAAGAAAACAATCCTGATTGTAGGAGGAAGCTTGGGAGCACGCACCATCAACAACTGCGTGATGGAAGGTTTGGACAAGATTAAAACATCCGGCGCGCAGTTTATCTGGCAAACCGGAAAAATATATATCGACGAAGCACGCGCCGCAGTAGCCCAAGCCGGTGAGTTACCAATGCTCCATGTAACCGATTTTATCAGTGATATGGCCGCCGCATACAGTGCTGCCGATTTAATAATCAGCCGTGCAGGTGCAGGTTCTATCTCTGAGTTCTGTTTGTTGCAGAAACCCGTCATTCTGGTTCCGTCGCCTAATGTGGCCGAAGATCATCAGACCAAGAACGCACTGGCGCTGGTCAATAAAAACGCAGCGCTCTATATCAAGGACGCCGCTGCCAAAGAAGCTCTGCTGGACAAAGCAGTTGAAACCGTGAAACAGCCGGAAACACTGAAAAGTTTAAGTACAAATATTGCTAAATTAGCCTTTACCGACTCAGCCAACGTTATTGCCCGGGAGGTATTCAAACTGGCTGATAAATACAGAAAAGAAAATGGACGTTAACACATTAAAATCAGTTTATTTCATCGGCGCCGGAGGCATCGGCATGAGCGCATTGGTACGCTACTTCCTGTCAAAAGGCAAGAAGGTAGGCGGATATGACCGTACGCCCAGTGAACTGACAGAAAAGCTGATAGAAGAAGGAGCAGCCATCCATTACGAAGAAAACACGGGACTGATAACGGATGCATTCCGCAACCCGGCAACTACATTAGTTGTCTATACTCCGGCTGTCCCCGACACACATAAAGAGTTTACCTATTTCCGGGAAAACGGTTTCGAGATACATAAACGTTCGCAGGTATTGGGAATGCTTACCCATGCAGGAAAAGGACTTTGTGTAGCCGGCACTCACGGTAAGACCACCACTTCCACCATGACAGCCCATCTGTTACACCAATCCCATGTAGGATGCAACGCCTTTTTGGGAGGCATCTCAAAGAATTACGGCACCAACCTGCTGTTGTCTGACAGTAGTGAATACATGGTTATTGAAGCCGATGAGTTCGACCGTTCTTTCCATTGGCTCTCTCCCTACATATCGGTGATTACCGCAACAGATCCCGATCACCTGGATATCTACGGAACCAAAGAGGCTTATCTGGAAAGCTTCCGCAAATACACCTCACTCATCCAGCCGGGAGGTGCATTGATTGTACGCAAAGGCATCGAACTGCAACCGGCCTTGCAGAATGGCGTGAAGCTGTACACCTATTCTAAAGAAGAGGGTGACTTTCATGCAGAGAATATCCGTATTGGAAACGGTGAGATTTTCTTTGATTACGTATCACCACTGGGAAATATCCCCAATATACAGTTAGGTGTCCCCGTCAGCATCAACATAGAGAATGGAGTAGCTGCCATGGCTTTAGCGCAGATGAGCGGATTGACCGATGAAGAAATAAAGAGAGGTATGGCAAGTTTCCGCGGAGTAGACCGTCGTTTCGATTTCAAGATAAAGAACGACAAGGTAGTTTTCCTGAGCGACTATGCGCACCATCCTTCCGAGATAAAGCAAAGCATACTCTCCATGCGTGCCCTCTACCGGGACAAGAAGCTGACGGCTATTTTCCAGCCACACCTCTACACACGTACCCGTGATTTCTACAAAGATTTTGCCGACAGCCTTTCCTTGTTGGACGAAGTCATCCTGGTAGATATCTATCCGGCACGCGAGCAACCCATCCCCGGCGTCACCAGCAAACTGATTTACGACCATCTGCGTCCGGGCATCGAGAAGAGCATGTGCAAGAAAGAAGAAATTCTAGACGTACTGAGCAAGAAAGATATAGAAGTATTAATCACCCTGGGTGCGGGCGACATAGATAACTATGTACCCCAAATCTGCGGATTACTGAATAAAAGATGATAAAGAAAATTCTCATACTCCTGTTTCTGTTGCTGATAACCGCCTACCTTATTGTAGCCGTTACCGCTTTCAACACCAAGCCTGCCGATCAGGTTTGCAAGGGTATGGAATTGATTATCAAGGACAGTATAGACCATGGCTTCATCAGCCAGAAAGAAGTACTCCGCTTACTGAACGGTAAGAAACTCTCCCCCGTGGGCAAGAAGATGGGCGACATCAACACCCGCCTGCTGGAAGAAGAACTCAGCCAACATCCCTTGATTGAAAATGTGGAATGTTACCGTACACCGGGATGCAAAATAGGTATCGAAGTGACACAGCGCCTCCCCATCCTCAGAGTGATGGCAAACAATGGAGACAACTATTATATTGACAATAAAGGAAAAATTATGCCGATACCCAACAGTTCGGCACACGTAGCTGTTGTTACAGGATACGTGGATCGTGATTTTGCCGTCAAGGAACTATATACGTTAGGAGCCTTTCTACAAGCCCATCCGCTATGGGATGCCCAGATAGAGCAGATCAATGTGACACAGGCCAAAGAACTGGAACTGGTTCCACGAGTTGGTGAACATATCATATTCTTAGGCAAGCCCGGGAATTATGAGGAAAAGTTCGAGAAACTAAAAACTTTTTATGAGAAAGGACTGAACCAAGTAGGCTGGAACAAGTACAGCCGCATCAGTCTGGAATTTAATAATCAGATTATTTGTACTAAAAAAGAGAAGTAAGATATGGCAGCAACAGATTTTATAGTAGCGATAGAACTGGGATCCTCCAAGATCACAGGTATTGCAGGAAAGAAACATGCGGACGGAAGCATACAAGTGCTGGCCCTCGCCAGCGAAAACTCTTCGGATTTTATCCGTAAGGGAGTGATTTACAATCTGGATAAAACCGCACAAAGCCTTACTTCGATTATCAAGAAACTGGAATCGACATTAAAGGCTTCTATCGGAAAGGTCTATGTAGGCATCGGAGGACAATCTCTACGCACCATCCGTAATACGGAGGTACGTCATCTGGAAGAAGAAACCAAGATTTCACAGGAACTGATTGACTCCATTATGGACAGCAACCGCGAAGTCCCCATCATAGACCAGGAAATACTGGAAGTAGCACCTCAGGAATATAAAGTGGGCATCAACCTGCTGGCCGATCCTGTAGGAGTTCCCAGCGATCATATAGAAGGGCGTTTCCTTAATATCATCGCCCGCAGCAGCGTGAAGCAGAACATTGACAAATGTTTCAAACAGGCAGGAATCGAAATAGCCGACTACATCATCTCACCGTTGGCCCTGGCCAATGCCGTACTGACCAACAGTGAAAAACGCTCGGGCTGCATGTTCATCGACTTTGGCGCAGATACGACTACTGTATCTGTTTACAAAAACAACATACTCCGCCATTTGGCAGTCATCCCATTGGGAGGCAGCAACATCACCAAAGATATTTGCAGCCAGCAAATTGAAGAGGAAGATGCCGAAGAATTGAAAAAGAAATACGGCAATGCTTATGCCGACAAGTCGGAGGACGGAGATGACAACCCTACCTACTCGCTGGACGGGAAATGCAGTATTGAGTCACACTTACTGGAAGACATCGTAGAAGCACGTATCAATGAGATACTGGCCAATGTATGGAACCAGATTGTTCTTTCGGGATATGAAGACAAACTGCTGGCAGGAGCTATCATTACCGGTGGTGCCGCCAATCTAAAAAATATGGAGGAAGCATTCAGTAACCGTACCAAAATAGAAAAGGTTAGAATGGCCAAAGAAAGTCAGCTAAGTCTGAAAGGCGGTATGGTGGAACTGAAAAAAGATGGTACAAGCAATACGATCATCGCTTTACTAGGAGCTGGAAAAGAAAACTGTTACCGTCCGGAACGTCCTATGAAACCCGTACAAGTACCTCTCTTCGATGAAAGCGGCGAGAATGTGGAAGACAAAAGGAAAAGAGAGAAAGAAGAAGCAGCCAGAGCAGCAGCGGCAGCCAAGAAAGCAGAGGAAGAGGAGAAGCTGCGAAAAGCCACTTGCGAGAACCTGATAAGAAACGCAAAAGAACTGAAAGAGGCAGGCAAATACAAAAATGCCCTGTCGCAACTGGCCAAAGCACGCGATTTGGGAGTAGCAGAAGCTTTGAACCAAATACGCGACCTGGAAAAAGAAATCAAGAGTTTGAAAGAAGCCAACAGTCCGATCAAACGGCTGACCGACTTGTTTGGAAAGATTCTGGAAGAATAATAACGAATTACATCACCTTAATATAATATAGAAGATTATGTCTGATGAAACTATAATGCCATTCGATTTCCCGGCAGAAAACCCGACTATCATTAAAGTAATCGGTGTGGGAGGTGGCGGCGGCAATGCCGTAAATCACATGTATAAAGAAGGTATACACGATGTAACATTTGTTGTGTGCAACACAGATAACCAGGCGTTGGCCGAATCCCCCGTTCCCGTGAAGTTGCAACTGGGAAAAGAAGGATTAGGGGCCGGAAACCGCCCGGAGCGTGCACGTGAAGCAGCCGAAGAAAGCATAGAAGATGTAAAAGGAATGTTGAACGACGGCTGTAAAATGGTATTTATCACTGCCGGAATGGGAGGAGGTACCGGAACCGGTGCGGCTCCGATCATTGCCAAGACAGCCAAAGATATGGATATCCTCACCGTAGGTATTGTCACCATTCCGTTCCTTTTTGAAGGAAACCGGAAGATTGACCAGGCACTGGACGGCGTGGAGAAAATGAGCCAGCATGTAGATGCCCTGCTGGTGATTAACAATGAACGTCTGCGTGATATTTATTCGGACTTCAGCGTGATGAACGCTTTCGGCAAAGCGGATGACACTTTATCTATCGCAGCCAAGAGTATTGCCGAGATTATCACCATCCGCGGTACCATCAACCTGGACTTCAATGATGTGAAAACGGTATTAAAAGACGGTGGTGTAGCCATTATGAGTACGGGATACGGCAAAGGGGAAAGCCGTGTGAGCCAGGCTATCAATGATGCGCTCCATTCCCCGTTGCTGAACAACAACGATATCTTCAACTCGAAGAAGATCCTGTTCAACATCTCTTTCAGCACCAAGAGCGAGTTGATGATGGAAGAAATGAATGAGGTTCATGACTTCATGAGCAAATTCGGCAAAGACGTGGAAACCAAATGGGGGCTCTATATTGACGAGTCGCTGGAAGAGCAGGTGAAGTTCACCGTACTTGCCACCGGTTTCGGCATCAAGGATGTACCGGGCATGGACAACATGATGAACAAACGCACCATCGAGGAACAAAAGAAACTGGAAGAGCTGGAGGAAGAGGAACAGCGCAAAGATGAACGTCGTGGAGATTACTACGGCAAAGACACCTTCAAGAACAGCAACAAGAAGAAACGCCACAACATTTACATCTTCAGTCTGGAGGATCTGGACAATGATGATATTATCAGTATGGTGGAAACAACCCCTACTTTCCAACGTACCAAAACTGTGTTGGAAAGTATCCAGTCCAAAGCAATAGCCGAAGAAGAGGAAACGTTCAATAACGATACCGAAAACGGCGGAATAACGATCACATTTTAACAACTAAAATAGAAAAGAACTATGGATTTATTTGACGTAATCAGCAACGATATCAAAGAGGCTATGAAAGCCAAGGACAAAGTGAAACTGGAAACTTTGCGTAATGTGAAAAAATTCTTCCTTGAAGCAAAGACAGCACCGGGCGCCAACGACACTTTGACGGATGACGCTGCATTGAAAATCATGCAGAAACTGGTAAAACAAGGGAAAGATTCAGCCGCCATTTACCAAGGTCAGGGCCGCGCCGACTTGGCAGAAGCCGAACTGGCCCAAGTGGCAGTGCTTGAAGCCTATCTGCCCAAACAAATGAGTAACGAAGAACTGGAAGCGGCTTTAAAAGAAATTATTGCAGAAGTGAGTGCCGCCGGTCCTCAGGATATGGGTAAAGTCATGGGCGTCGCCACCAAAAAGTTGGCAGGCAAAGCCGAAGGACGTGCCATCTCGGCTAAAGTGAAAGAATTACTGGGATAATACTCCGGCAATCCATATTCAAGAAACGAAGCTTCTGCCCCGATTCATCTTTACGGACAGAAGTTTCGTTTTTTATAAAATCAGTGAGAAGCAAACGTATGCAGTACCCTATCCAGCTTCCCAAGCAAATAAAAGGCTAGTTTATCATTTTAAACTTTTTCCGTTTATCATTCTCACTTCACCAATGCCCTGGAATTCAAAGTATCCTTCAGTGTATTCAGCCACAATAAAAAGCTGATATACAGTGCATAAGGCTGACAGTAGCTCCTTCAGTACGCTGTCAGCACCTTCAGCCGCCACAACACCCGCACCGGACCGATGTCTTTGACCATCATGCTAAAGGACAAAGATGAGTCATACAATATCGTGGTCAAAAGATTGCACCTGCTTTCCGTCTTAACTTTCAAGACAGGAAGAATACCCATTTGCTTCCCGCTTCATTTATCGTTTCACTTTAGTGATGAAGCTTTAGCACTCTAGTGATGAGATTTCATCATTCCAGTGAAACAACTTCATCACTAAAGTGAAACGATAAATAAAAAAGGCGCGAAACATGAACACATCCTGATAAGAAAGGATTTCACGAGAACAACTCTTTCAGCACATCCAGCGATTTCAGCACCGGAAAATCCGGCAGATGCAAACGATAATAATCATTCATAATAACCAGACAGCGGTTACGCTCCAGACGGCTCATAGTAAAAAGATGCATTGTTTCATAATTCATACGCATTAAAAGGTTGATACGTGAAGCCTCCTCCGGTTTCAAAAAAGCACCATGTAATGGCTGGACAGACACGAAACAGGCATTCAGCATATCAAAAAAACATCCTTCCCTATAATCCTCCGTATTAGGATACAGACCGAGGAAACGTGAAAAACGCATCAGAAAAACCAAATGAAAATTGGAGAAACTTCTGTCGCATTCGTCCAGCCACCGGATAGAATGCTCCAAATAAGCAAACAACGGCCCGTTCTCCGCTTCTTCACGCAAAGCACGATACAGAAATTCCGCCAAGAACATGGCAATGGAAGATTTATAAGGATCGTATGGCAACGTGCGGAAAGGATGCCACGACTTCGCTTCTTTTATACGATACAAATTGGACATAGGACGATAATCCGCTTCAAACTCTATCATGGAAAGCGGCTGGAACAATACCGTCTTCACCGCCGATTTCCGTGAACGGGGAACAGACACAAGAAAAGAAGCACGGCCATTCTCGCGCGTATAAATATCAACGATATTCGAAGTATCATTATATTTTAAGGTATGAAGTACAATTCCCACCGTCTTTTGAAGCATACTCTTTCTCTCTTTTATATACTAGATAATCGTTGTCCGGAATACGTTTTTTGCTTTTCCACACAAATATATGTATCTTTGGAACATACAAAAATAAGGTTTTTAGATGAAAATGCACGTATTTATAAAAAAAATATGCCGAATGTTTTGTCAATTCAAAAAGAGTTCCTACCTTTGCAACCGCAAAAGAGAAAAACACTCTCCGAAAGCAAGCCAAGCTAAGGCTCGGCAGAATCAAGGCTCGGCCCGTTCGTCTATCGGTTAGGACGCAAGATTTTCATTCTTGAAAGGGGGGTTCGATTCCCCCACGGGCTACAAATAAAAATAATAAAAGAACAAAATTAAAGATTAGTCGAGATGGCAAATCACAAATCATCATTAAAGAGAATCAGACAGGAAGAGAAGAGAAGACTTCATAACAGATATTATGCAAAAACAATGCGTAATACTGTTAAAAAACTTCGTGCAACTACTGACAAGGCAGAAGCTGTTGCAATGTATCCGGGCGTTCAGAAGATGTTGGACAAACTTGCTAAGACCAATATCATACACAAGAACAAGGCTGCTAACTTGAAGTCAAAATTGGCTGCTTACATTAGCAAACTTGCTTAAGCAAAGTCTTAAACTAAAAGATAAAATAGGCAGGATTTTTTAATCCGGCCTTTTGTCTTTTATGCGCTTCATAAAACACAAGCAATACATATTGCAAACATAACATCTAAAAGAAGCGCAAATCCTCGCTCCGCGAAAAACAGAGTCTGAAGAATCCGAAGCATTCATGAAGGATTTAGAAGAGGATCGTACATGATAAAGTACTGATAAAAAGCCTGTTAAGCGTCGATGAAGGATTTGAAGGAAAAAAAGACCCATTAATTTCCAGAAGACTTACCCTCGAAATAAATACATCACTCCCATACTTTTCCCGGCGTTCACGGACAGACCTCATTCCAAACCTGTCCAATCCCCTCTTTTTTACGTTTTTTAGTCCATAAAAGCTGCCTGTCTCAGCAATTTTTCGTATCTTTGAAAGCTAATATTTAAGATAATTGAATCAAACATGAGTGAAGAAGAAAAGATAAACGGCGAAAACAATTACTCGGCCAGTAACATCCAGGTATTGGAAGGTTTGGAGGCTGTACGTAAACGTCCCGCCATGTATATCGGAGACATCAGCGAAAAGGGATTGCACCACTTGGTTTATGAGGTTGTGGACAACTCTATCGACGAGGCATTGGCCGGCTACTGTGATCATATAGAAGTCACCATCAATGAAGACAATTCCATTACCGTACAGGATAATGGTCGTGGTATCCCGGTAGACTTTCACGAAAAAGAAAAGAAATCTGCATTGGAAGTAGTAATGACCGTGCTGCACGCGGGAGGTAAGTTCGACAAAGGTTCTTACAAGGTTTCAGGTGGTCTGCACGGTGTAGGTGTTTCTTGTGTGAATGCCTTGTCTACTCACATGACCACACAGGTATTCCGCGGCGGCAAGATCTACCAGCAAGAATACAGCTGCGGACATCCTTTGTATTCTGTAAAAGAAGTAGGAACAGCTGATATTACCGGAACAAAACAGACTTTCTGGCCGGATGATACCATCTTCACTGTTACCGAATATAAGTTTGATATTCTGCAGGCACGTATGCGTGAGTTGGCCTACTTGAACAAAGGTATCACCATCTCACTGACCGACCGCCGGATCAAAGAAGAAGATGGCAGCTTCAAGAAAGAAATATTCCATTCGGACGAAGGAGTGAAAGAGTTTGTACGTTTCTTGAACCGTAACAACGAAGCGCTGATTGATGATGTCATTTATCTGAATACCGAAAAAAACAATACCCCCATTGAATGTGCCATCATGTACAATACAGGCTATCGTGAAAGTCTGCATTCGTATGTAAACAATATCAATACAATAGAAGGCGGCACACACGAGGCCGGTTTCCGCAGCGCATTAACCCGTGTACTGAAGAAATATGCGGAAGATACCAAAGCACTGGAAAAAGCAAAAGTCGAGATTTCGGGAGAAGACTTCCGCGAAGGCTTGATTGCCGTCATTTCAGTGAAAGTAGCCGAGCCGCAGTTCGAAGGACAAACCAAGACCAAGCTGGGTAACAGCGAAGTGAGTGGTGCCGTGAACCAAGCTGTAGGCGAAGCGCTTACATATTATCTGGAAGAACATCCGAAAGAAGCAAAACAGATTGTTGACAAGGTGATCCTGGCTGCAACAGCGCGTATCGCCGCACGCAAGGCACGTGAATCTGTTCAAAGAAAGAGTCCGATGGGCGGTGGCGGACTGCCGGGTAAACTGGCCGACTGCTCAAGCCGTAATCCGGAGGAATGTGAACTATTCCTGGTCGAAGGTGACTCGGCAGGTGGTTCTGCCAAGCAAGGACGTAGCCGTGCCTTCCAGGCAATTCTACCTTTGAGGGGTAAAATCCTGAATGTAGAAAAAGCGATGTGGCACAAGGCTTTTGAAAGCGATGAGGTCAATAATATCATCACCGCCTTGGGTGTCCGTTTCGGTGTGGACGGAAATGATGACAGCAAAAAAGCGAACATCGACAAGCTGCGTTATCACAAAGTGGTGATCATGACCGATGCCGACGTCGATGGTTCTCACATCGACACCCTTATCATGACATTGTTCTACCGCTATATGCCGGAAATTATAGAAAACGGACATTTGTACATTGCCAATCCGCCATTGTATAAATGCAGCAAAGGAAAAATCAGTGAATACTGCTACACCGAAGAAGCGCGCCAGGCATTCATTCAAAAATATGGTGACGGACAAGAAAACGGAATCCATACACAGCGATACAAAGGTTTGGGTGAGATGAATCCCGAACAACTGTGGGAAACAACAATGAACCCTGAAACGCGTATTCTGAAACAGGTAACAATCGACAATGCCGCCAACGTAGATTATATCTTCTCCATGCTGATGGGAGACGATGTAGCTCCACGCCGCGAGTTCATAGAGAAAAACGCGACATATGCGAATATAGACGCGTAATTTTTCATTCATTATTTTTTAATCAAAATCCATCCTCACATCTTACAATTTGAGGTAGCCCCGATCCTGCTTTTCTCTGGATCGGGGCTTTTTTATCAATGAAAATCAATCTGCCCCCATTTATATTTTTCCTCTTTTAAATGCCCGAAGAAACAGATACTCATACCGACTCTTTTTTTCGATGAAATGGGCAGAAATTGTAATAGTTCACCGCCGGTAACAAACATAACCTCATTCATTTTTCTTATAAACCTTAATTCCGCAACACTATTATAAATTAAACTTTTTAAGTACCTGAGCAACAAAAAGTTGCTCAGGATTTTGC
>NZ_JBCOCI010000068.1:0-27626 GCF_040929485.1 Phocaeicola sp. RTP21198st1_B8_RTP21198_201120
ATTATCTGCAAATTCAGTAATGAGAGGACGTGTAAACGCAATAAGGACGTTCAAGGGCTTAGTTGCGGATTTGAGGTGAATATAATTTGTCCAAAAAGTTCATTAAACAAATCCATATTAGCGCAATAATATATGCTGAATTTCCTTCTTGACATAACACCAGACAAAAGCCAGCTATTGATAACCATCAAATTAGCAGGGATATTGCGGGAAAAGAAACAAGAGGTATACTATACCTATACCTCAAACCCTGCTTTTACGCCTGTACTATATAATAAAGGAATAAGCAACTGCGTACTTTATCCAGATGATTTCCGTTGGTTAAAGCCCGACCTAACGCTTCTAGATTGTCGGCATGCAGCACATGCCTCCCTTTATCGGCAGCTAGCCATTGACTATATTTTCATAGCCATGCAGTTGCCGAACCAAAAAAACATACAGGACAAAGATATTTCTGTACTTTATCTGCCACCCACTCCCTACCTGTCATCTGGTTCCGGACCACGTGTGGAATCGTTGGCAAAGAGATTGCAGGATATAAAAAAAGACAAAGGAAGAAATATTATTGTCGGATTATTGGGAAAAGGAAATAAAAATTCAAAGATACTAGAAGATTTTTATAGAGTTATAAAAAGAAGTTCCATCAGAAATCCCCGGTACCAATTCATATTATTAACCGACATACAAAATGTATATCAATCGTTTGAATTGCCCGGCAACATGGAATTATTCCGCACGCTGAACCTTAACACCATATTGCCATTATGCGATTTGGCTTTGACCGACTCATATTCTGATGTATGGCTGGATTGTACCTTTGCTCAAATACCGGTACTGAGATATTCGCCTAAAAATATGATAAACATAACTCCGATGAAATTGGAGCAACAAATAGAATATGCATTACAAAATAAAATAACACTAACACAAAAAGCGAAAGAGTTATGCGATTTCTTTGAACGTAAAAATCGGGAAATAAACAAAATAGCCGATATGTTAATAGAAAGAGCAGAACGTAACAGATATAACTCATGCGGACACCCGGCCGCACATTTATTAAAGTAATTCAGCGTTCATACCTACTTCCACGTCCAAATGAACGTTAATCGCTCCAATGAATTTCTTTTTTAAGTGATTGCGGCCGCTCCATGAGTTTCCTCTTATAAAACAAACCGGGTTATGACAGAATACGAACTTGATAAAATAAAGAAATCATTTGTCCGTTCCAATGCCAAGTGCCCTGTAGAGGTAGCTTGCCTGCTCACTGTCATAAAATATTACAACGGAAAAGAAACGGACATACATACATTGACCGAATGGTGCAAAATAAATGGAAAGCTTACCTTGGCAGGAATGAAACAAGGGGCTATATATTCCGGCATGAAAGCCGAAATATGTTTGCAAAACATTCATCAATTAACACAAAGAAAACTTCCCATCATCCTTTTCACTCTCAATGATTTCAATGTACCGGGATATGTAGTCTGTTACGGCATCCATGAATCCCGATTCATTATCTGGGAACCGGAATTCGGACTCATGCAATATTGGGCGGACGAAATGAAAACATTATGGATAAAAGGAATAGCCCTGACCCTCTTTCCCACACAAAATTTTATGAATTCGGCAAATCTCCATCTAAAATGGTGGGAAATATATAGCTGGAGCAAACTATGGAAAAGAAAGGTAGAACATTGGTACGAATATATATGGTTAAACGTACCTTTATTCCGCCAAATGGTATATAAGCTGGGTAAGAACAAATGAGATGTGAAAAGTAGGCACTCATAATCTTTCCTTCTCACTCTCTCCGGCACCACTACCCTTATATTTATTACGCGTAGCATTAAATTTATAGCGTACCGTCAGCATCACTTTCCTACTATCATAATTATTAATTTGCAAAGAAGATGCCCGGTTATAATACATACGGTTTCCAGACTTCATACCATGGAACAAATCCGTACCACTCAGTTTCACAGACATCCTATCCCCCCAAAAGAACTTTGTAACCCCGGCATCCACATAAAAAATATTCTTGGTTTCCGAGCAATTCTCCATATCGCCTTTACTTTGATAATTCATTTCCACCGAAGCCATCCAGCCGTGATTAAAATTAAACGTATTATTAAAAGCCCCCGTAAACATCGGTTTGTTCATCTTCAGCAATCCATCGGTAGTCTCCAGATCCAGCCATTGTTTCTGTACTCCCCAATTCAATTGCGGCGACCAGATTCCAAACTTAGGCGCCAATGACAAGAATGCCGAAACAGACTTCAAGCTATGGAGATTTTTGAAAGAAATAAGCGTTACCGCCGGATTATACTCCATTTGTTCCCCCCAGTAAATGATTGCATTTCTTCTGTCATTATAATCCATACTGAACTGCATAAACTTCCATGCCCCCATCAAAGAAACGTTATGCACCACCTCATGTTCCAATAACGGATTGCCGGACTGAAGCGTGAACCTATTGGCATACGTCACATTATTGCTCAACTGCTGGTAGGACGGACGACGCGTCTTCGCCGCATAACTAAGCTGCAACTGCACTCCGCCTATTTCAGAACCCAATGAAACACTCGGAAAGAAATTACTGAAATTCCGGCTTTGTCCTTCCATATATTTCCCATCCTCATAATAATCAAAGTTCACCCACTCATAACGTCCCCCCACGGAGAGTTGCCCTATGGGGGTATTGCGGCTATACTCTAAAAACGGACTGATATTCTGCTCTTTCAGTTCACTGAATGAAGTCGGCACATAACCTTCCGGATTCACATAATCATCCTGCCGCTCCGTATGACTGTATTCAGCCCCTATCATGACATTTCCTCCAAGCAGCGGACGGCTCAGCACCAGTTTGGCAGCAAAGAGTTCACTTCTCAATGTATTGGTAGAAGTGACAACCCTATCTTCCTTATTGCTGCTTTCTTCACGTTGTATCGTATTGTCTCCGTTTTTGTCAAACAGATAATCCGCATTAAAATCAATCTCCGTTTTTCCCGCCATCCCCTTATAATAAACATTTACCGAATGCGAGGGATTATAATACGCAGTGGCATTGATATCATTCGCCAGATAGTCATAATGCGTGCCGTCGGCATATACATCCGAATTAAATATAGTGTGATAGCGGGCATCCGGATTGGCTTTCAATGTATATTTTACTCCAATTGAATTATTTTCATCGAATGCATAGTTCACACCTGCGATATTGGTAAATGCCTGTTGATTCGTTTTTGCGAACTGATAATTGTCCTGATGCCAAAGCGTATCAACATGCACATCTTGAGTAAACCGGCTTTCGTCAAACCCTTCACTTTTTCTATAATACACGGTGCCGAACACATCCAATTTATCACGCCGGTAATTCCAGTTCAACTGTTCCACGAAACCGGCATACTCCCACTGATTATAACCGGAACGCACATCAAATCCAAATCCTTCCCCTTTTATGGGGCGGGTAGTAATCTTCACCACTGCTTTCACAGACGCATCATATCTTGCACCGGGGCTGGTAATCAGTTCTACATTCTTAATATCTTCTGACTTCAGCTGGTCCAGTTCCGACAAATCACGCAGCAATCTCCCATTCACATAGATTATCGGGCTCCCTTTTCCAAATACCTCATACACATCATTTTTCTTCTGAAGTCCCGGTATATGCTTCAACACATCCTCCGCCGTACCCATTATGCTAAGCACTGTTCCTTGCACATGGGTCTGCAACCCTTCAGCAGTAAGTTTATATGACGGGCGATTCCCCTTTACCACGACTTCCCCCAACAGATTAACATCTTCATGCATCACAATCGTTACCGGAAATTGAGCATAGGCTTTTGTCACCGGAATAAAGCCAAGACAAGAAATTCTGAGTATATTGTTACCGCTTGTTTGGTTTATGCTGAAAATTCCTTGTTCATTGCTAATTGTACCTTGCACAAAAGATGAATCTTTGGAAGATAGCAATACCACATTAGCAAAACTGACAGGATTTCCTTTTTCATCAACTAATGAGCCGGAAACACTCTGTGCGTCAACAATAATCACTTGTAACACTAATCCGAGTAGTAAAATCACTTTCCTCATGTTCTATACTTTTTATTTTTTTGAAATTATCACAAACGTCTTAGCTCATCATTTGCCGCTCCTGTCCCTTTATACTTGCTCTTTGTTGTATTAAACTTATAGCGCAAAGTAATAGAAAATTCACGAGTATCCCATTGATTAGTCTGCTCCCAAATAATACTGCCAAAATATGTTTGCCAATAATTACGTGAACCATGAAAAAGATCGTTCCCTCGAAGTTCCAGACTTAAGGCATCCCTTAAAAATGACTTACGGACAGAGATGTCAACTGTACCATAATTTTTGAACTGATACAAATTCTGATAATTTCCTTTTCCCATAAAAAGCCCATCCAAACTGACAAGAAAATCACCAGGAAGTTCAAATGTATTGTTGAACCTTATTGTAGGACGAGGCTTATTAAACTCTATGCCATCTATTGTCATCCATTGTTTCTTCACGCCGATATTTAGGTTAGGATGCCAAAAGCCAATAGCCGGTGAAATAGAGAAAGAAACATTCAAAGTCGGACGATTATGATAATTGAGGTAAGTCATCATCATTGAATTGCCATTATCTATCGGATCTCCCCAATAAATGATTTCCTTACGCCACTGCTGATAGCTGACAAGTAACTGTAAAAAACGCCATGTACCGACCAATGAAATATCGTGAATGGTGCACGGCTCCAGCAATGGGTTACCACGTTGCATAGTGAAACGGTCTACATAGGTGACATTGTTGCTTAACTGGCTATAAGTAGGTCGTTGCGTTTTAGCAGTATAACTCAACTGTGCCCGGACAGAACCTAGTTTTCTTGAAAAAGAAAGATTAGGAAACCAGTTTCCATACATACGGCTCTGTTCATCCATGTGCACACCATCCTTATAATAATCAAAAGTTACATGCTCATATCTTACACCCAATGAAAGGTTACCTATCGGGAACTGACGGCTGTATTCGGCAAAGCCACTCAATCCATCTTCCTCTACACGACTGATGGTACTTTCCACATATTTCTCCGGATTACGGTACTCGTCATTGCGACGGGTATCCGTATATTCTCCGCCTACCGAAAGATTACCTCCAAACAACGGATAAGAAAGTACCAATTTAGAAGCTAGCAATTTATTTCTGATGTAACTCTGTGTATGCACATCCCGACTTTCTTGCTCTTGACTGACTTCGTGATAAAGACCTTTTCCTGTAGAAGTATTAGTATAATAGTCTGTATTAAAATCAATATTCAAATCTCCCACAGTACCATTATAATAAACATTTAGTTGATGAGTAGGCTTACCGGAAGTAGAAGAATACTCTTGATTTTCCAAGTGGTCATAAAACTGATTGTTGGCTGTAATATCATTAGAGGTAAATACATCCGACTTCGTATTTGGACGGGAAGTAAGAGTATAGCGGAATCCCAGTGAATGTTTATCATTCAGGCTATAATTAGCTCCTATTTCACCTCGTAAAGACTTGTCTACTACAGTTCCATCCAATAGATTCTGATATTTCCATAAAGAATCAGACTCCAAGGTATGTACAATATCATTTTTCATGATATATTCGTTCTTTAAATAACGGAATATACCAAAAATATCAAGTCCATTATGGCGGTAGTTTACATTCAATTGCTCTATCAAGTCTACATTCTGGCTCTGATAGTAACTGGAACGGAGATCGAAGCCGAAACCATCTCCGGCACGCCGGATAGTCTGTATACGGATAACGGCAGTTACAGTTGCATCATAACGTGCACCGGGATTAGTAACAACTTCTACGCTCTTAATATCTTCCGAATTTAGTTGATCCAATTCCGAATCATCACGTACCTGCCGCCCATTGATATAAATAAGAGGTGTTCCTTTGCCAAGTACTTCATAGGAATTCCTCTCTTTTATTACACCCGGTACTTTTCCCAATACATCGCTTGCTGATCCGGCTTTAGAGAGTACACTATTTTGTATATTAGTCACCAGTGCGTCGCCTCTCATGCGAGTAACAGGCATATCAGCTTTTACCACAACTTCAGCCAATATCTGTGTGTCTGAAGCGAGACAGATAATTCCAAGATCTGTACTTCTGTTATCTAATGGACGATAAACAGTAGCATAGCCAATAGATGAGATGCGAAGCACATCCTTTGTTTCTTTGACATTGAGACTAAACGCGCCTTCTTCATTACTGATACTTCCTGCCACGAAAGTAGAATCGGGCAAAGAAAGTAACACTATATTGGCATAAGGGACAGGTTGTTGTTGCTCATCAATTACTTTACCTGTTACCGTAACCTGTGCTTGCAGCTGCACTGCCACCCCCATAAAGAAGTATAAACAAAAAAGTATATTCGCTCTCATATTCTATATTTTTAAAGTTTCAAAAGTACATTATATTACAAAGCTATAGAATAATCAACGGCACATTCTATCGGTTTATTATAGAAGCTATTACCTTGATCATAATTCCTTAGACGACAAGTCATCAGTGAACACTTTTTGTTTAATGTACAAGTAGAACAAGTATCTATATTTTCCAAACTAAATCCTCCTCGGAACATTCTCCATTTATCTCTATTTTCCCAAAGTTCTTTCAAATTTTCTTTTGTAAGATCTCCTACAAGCAATTCTTCATGTCCAAAGCATAAGAGCCTGTTAAAAAATGGCTGAAATCCTTTTCTAACAAAGTTTCCATATCAGTCGGATAGTTTCTTTCTTTAAAGTGACCAAACTTAAAAAAAAAGATATATCAGACTAATTTAATGGAAACAGAGTGGAATATATAGCAAGAGTGTTGAGTCTGCAAAAAAGAAAGCAGAAATATGATTTACATTAAAGTCAGGATCTAATCTTACTCTGCATTTCATTCTATAAACACAGTTTCCCTACAAGCGCCTCAACTCATCATTGGCCGCCCCTGTACCTTTATACTTGCTCTTTGTTGTATTAAACCTATAGCGCAATGAAATAGAGAACTCGCGCGAGTCATATCTATGATCTTTTGAGAAGGAATATGCTCCACTGCGAAGAAGCGTTTTACTTTTTTGCTGGCGGAACAAATCATCTCCCCTTACCTCTATACTCAAAGCATCATTCAAGAATGATTTTCGCAGTGAAATATCAACATAGCTATTAAAACGATCAAAATATACATTGCGCAAATCCCCCTTACTCCTGAATTGCATATCCAAACTAAGAAGGAAATTTTCTGGCAATGTAAATGAATTAGACAGCACACCCGTAAATCTGGGTTCATTCAATTTTAATTGTTGCCCATCACTATCAATAGTCAGCCATTGTTTAGTTATTCCAAGACTTAAACGGGATTCCCATATACCAATATGAGGCGAAGCCGAAATAAAGGCATTCAGCATAGGCAGACTTTTATTCAAATTAATACTTTTCAGTAAAATGGTATATTCATTCGGATTCAATGGCTCACCCCAATAGATTATAGCATTTTTAGTCTGCTGATAACCTAAGCTGAGTTGCAGAAACTTCCAAGAAGCAATCCAGTTAAGATTATGAGTGATTTCGGACTTCAATGTAGGATTTCCCTGCTGTATGCTGAAACGGTCTATATATAATGAACTATTGCTCAACAGCCTGTATGAAGGACGTTGCGTCTTTACCGTATAACTAATTTGCGTCTTAACCTTTCCAATCCGAGTATTGAAGGAAACATTCGGATAGATATTATCATAGCTACGGCTCTGGTCATCTATATGCAGATCATCTTTATAATAATCAAATTTTATTTGCTCATAGCGTGCACCAAGTATAAAGTCGCCTATGGAAATAGATCTGCTATATTCGGCAAAAGCCGTTATATTCATTTCATTCATCTTGCTGTTGGATGAAGGCACATAATTTTCAACATTCAGATAATTGTCTTTGCGATGGGTATAAGTCCATTCTCCGCCTACTGAAAATTTTCCTTTCCACACAGGATAGGACAACACCAGTTTGGCTGCTGCCAAATTATTTGCCACATCACTTGCAGCATGTACATCCCGGTCCTCCTGCTCTTCACTTTCCTCGCCAGTAATGTCCTCCTGTAAATAACCGCTTTGATAGTAGTCGGCATTGAAGTCTATTTCCAGATTACCCACGCGCCCCGTATAGTAAGCATTCAACTGATGATTTAATTCATTATCTGTTTCTGAGCTTGTAAAATTCTGTAAACGATCAAATACCTTACCGTCTAAACTGACTTTACTAGTTGTATAAAGCTTACTATCATATCTGGGGCTTCCCTGAATAGAGTATTTTATTCCGATAGAATTATTTTCATCAAACATATAGTTCATTCCGATATTTCCTCGCAGCCATTGCTTATTATCATTATATTTCAATTGATTTTCCAAGTCCAGCTGTTTCTTTGAAATTAAAGTCTGATGTACATTGGTGCGTTCACGAAATTCCATCTTATCATATCTGAACATGGCAAACATATCCAGCCCATTATGGCGATAGTTCACATCTGCCTGTTCCACTAAGTCTACATTTTCACTTTGATAATAACTGGAATTTAGATTGAATCCGAATCCATCGCCAGTGCGGCGGATAGTCTGAATGCGCACCACAGCATTTACAGTGGCATCATAGCGCGCACCGGGATTAGTTATCAATTCTACATGCTTAATATCTTCCGAACTGAGTTGCTCCAGCTCAGACTTGTCGCGTACTTCCCTGCCATTGATATAGATAAGAGGCGTTCCTTTGCCGAATACTTCAAAGGAATCTTTATCCTTCAATATACCGGGCACTTTTCCCAGTACATCGTTTGCCGATCCTGCCTTTGCTAATACGCTGTTCTGCACACTTGTTACCAATGCATCGCCTTTCATGCGAGTTACAGGCAAATTGCCTTTCACTACTACTTCACCCAGCAGTTGTGTATCCGAGTGCAACAAGATAGTGCCTATATTCCTGTCCTTACATTCCTTATATGTTGTAGCATAACCTACAGATGAAATGCGTAATATCCCTTTAGATGAATTTTCGGGTATGGTAAATTTTCCATCCTGGTCACTGATAGTTCCATATATAAAAGTAGAATCAGGCAATGATAAACATACGATATTAGCAAATTCTATCGGCTGATTACTTTCATCAACAATTTTTCCAGCTACTGTCTGTGAATATATAGAAGTAGTAGAAACTACCCAAATCAACATAATATAAAGTAACTTTTCCATAATATATAATTTTAATTATTCATTTTCTGAATGAGTAAAGACCATAATTGAGGGTCCTTGCGGATAGATGCAATTATTAATAATATTTGTTCTATACAAAGAAGCGTTATTTTACAAAAGTCTTCATTAGGGTATGCTTCAAATTGATTTATTTTATGATTGAAAAATCTATGTACAGTACATCCTCCACATAATCTTTGTGCCCAACATTTTTCACACTTTTCATTTGATCTAAAATCTATTTCATGATCAAATGGTTTATATAATTCTGGATAATTATAAACATTATAGCCATCAATACTACCTAACTTACATTCTTTAATACCATTTATTGTATGACATGCGTATATAGTTCCATCAGTGCTTACAGCTAAATACTGATCTATAACAGGGCATATATTAGTAGATGTATTATGAACAATAGCATGTAGAAGTAACCAAAAATCTTTAGGCAAATATTTCAGTTCTGTTCTTTTTAAATATTCCAAATCAATGGAGTTCCATAAATCAAGCAATAATTGCAGACTAAGTTCTTGATCATTGACCACTACACCTTCAATTCCAAAAGTCTGATCCATAAATTTTGAAATATCTTCATGACTATAATTATGATCAATATGTAACTGCGTATAGGTTGCTTCGTACTGTATTTTTACATTGGTTTTTTCTTGTATAGTATGGATAAAATGAGCTATCCTTTCATAACTTCCTTTTCCATTTTTATATATTCTCTGAATATCATTAATTTCTTTAGGACCATCTATACTGATAGTCATTGCTGAAATATTTCTCTTGATAAATGCCAGCATCCTATCTGTTAATATTGTCCCATTAGTAATAATTACGAAATTAGGCAAAATATCTATTTTCCCTTCTTCTTTATAATATTTAAAGCGATTGCACACTATCTCCATTCCTTTAAGATTAAGCATCGGTTCGCCTCCAAAAAAGACAATCTTTTCAACTCTTTCAAATTGTTCTACACAAAAATCTACAAACTCTATTGCTGTTTGCTCTGTCATTAGGTTACGTTCTTGATTATAACTTCCACCTCCACCAAAACAATACTTACATCTTAAATTACAATCATTAGATATATGTAAAGTGATTCGCCTTATCACTTTTCTTTTATTTCCATTTTGAATATTTGTGCTATGCTCGCCTTTATTTGAAGCATATATAGATCTAATACTACTTCCTGCTTTTTTAATTCGTCGTCTTTCATGATCGTTAAATTTTAAAATTAACAAACTAGTAAACTATTGTGATTTCTTAATTACATTGCAAATGTAATCTCCCACAGTCCGACACCTCCGGACTGAACAAAAAAAAGATTTTCATTTAACATTCTTTCGTATTCTCATAGAAAAACTGCCTTAAATAAAAGTAACCACACTTTTATTTAAGGCAGTCTTATAGAATCACTTATACAAGTAGCAGATCAATTCATTGCCGCACCTTAGTTATTGATAACCGGCAATAATTTTAGGCCCTTTCTCTCATTCTTTTTACGCTTGGCATCTGCCTTACGGTTATTGATAACCAATTGATAAGATTCAGCCACAGCATTCAGTTCATCGGCAAAGGCAATAAACAGTTCATTATCATAATAAAAGAACATATCATTTACCAATGAATATAGCTGATTCAATAATCCATTACAGTTCTTATGCAGACTAGTAGCCGAAAGACCTTTCTGTTCTTTCACAATACCACGCTGTGTATCTAAGTCCAAATAAAGATTATTTGCCTTTTCCACTTCAGTGATGCGATCAGCCAGATTCAGTCGTTCTACTGAATCATGGTTTTTCTCTGATTGCAGAATCAAAATGTAACCTGCAATACGGGCAGACATATCGGAACGGGTAATTATTTTATTCATTTTATAATTTCCAGTCTGATCAATAAGGCTTTTTGCAGCATCTTGATCTTCTTTTGTTCCTATATCTCTTGCTCTTGATGTTCATCTGTAATGCGCTGAAACATTTGCGACGAATATCATGGGCTTCGGACAGACCGACTGTTTCAGAATAAAGATGGCTTTTATTTAACTTTTGACCATATTCAGCTAATATAGCCTGTAATGCCAAATGCTTGTTGGTTAAATCCACTTTATCGTTTGCTGATTCAGGTATCTTTCCAGATCCGTCTTTTACAACTACATCCGACGAACCTTTCAATAGCTTTGCATATTTATCATATACACCTAACCAACGTGACATAAAATCATAGTTTTCTGACAAATTCAGAAAATTAATAGAAACTAATGCTCTTGCTTCAATCATTTGTTACAAATATTTATAAGTTTAATCCTCATTTTTATTTGCGAATTATAATTTTCTTATCAATCTGACCACAGATTGGATTAAGAATACTCAAACATTTGCTTCACATTATCTATATAGTCTTCTTTTACACGTACCATTGTCTGTAATGTAGAGGGAAATATAGAATCCAATGAAAACTGCAAGAATTTAATTCCAGACTCTTTTAAAAAGTAAATATCATCCTCTTTTAGCGGTATTTTTGTACTCAATAAAGGTGTGAATCCATATTGCCCCACTTTTCGTATCACCTCTTTCCAATCAGGGAAAGCAAAAATATCACCTCCTGTCAAAGCCAGATTCCCCCCCATATCATGAGCTTCATCTATCACCTTTATAATTTGCCAACTTGTCAAATCGTTCTTCCTGTTTCTATCCGCATAGCAATACATACAATCCGTCCTGCATTGGGTTGTAATCATAAAGTTAAGATTCAGCGGAACAGAAGGACGTTTAGGTATAAAGTCTGTAGTATAAAATAATTCATTATCCGTATAAACACTTCCCTCCGATTCTTCCTTAACAGAAGTCAGCAGATACGGGGGAAAAGAAATCGTCACTCCTTTATAATTCCATCCTACTTTTACTGGATTATCGATTATTTTTCGAATAAACTTATCTATCAGGTCTGGTTTTATATTTAGGGTATTTGCTATATTTTCTATTGAAGCATTTAATTCTCCTTCTCCAATATGTGACAAGATATATCCAATAGAAGGTGGAACTACGCTTGCAAAAGCCATGGCATATTCTAGCTTAGCAGTAATTAAAGCTGATTTAGCAATGATATAAGAACAATTATTTTCGTTTCTAATCACATATTGTGGATTCAAATAGATATACATAATACAGCCGTTTTTATACATAAAATAGTAAGGAGGGCATGCCTCCTTACTAAATTGAATATTTAAGATCCATAATACTTCTATCAACACTGGATGCAAACTATAATCAATCACTCTTTTTTTGTAAATAGTGATATAAAATCTTTTCAAGATCGTTTTTAATTTCTATATTTGTTCGCTATACATAAATGCAAATACTATGAAAAAAACAATTGGAATAAAAAGAAACTTTATTATTATAATAATAAGTATACTCCTTTCTGCCTGCACAAAAAAAGAAAATGCTTCTCAACAAGCGTTGTTGCTTGAATTGGTTCAAGCGGAAGCGGTGATGTATGAACATCCGGATAGTGCACTGGGTGTATTGCAAGGGATGAAAGTTCCGGCATCATCGGACAAATTGCAAAATGCTACTTGGGCGTTGCTAACAGTGCAAGCCAAGTATAAGAATTATAAAGAAGAACTTGCTGACTCTACCTTAATTAATATAGCCTATGATTACTTTATGAAGCAAGACAATCCCCAACGGAAAGCAATGGTACTTTATTATAAAGGTGTATTATATGAAAAAGCTGATAAAAAGAATGAAGCACAAGAATCCTATTTAAAAGCAATAGAAGAAGTAGAAAAGACGAAAGACTATCAACTGGCACATTTGATTTATAGCAGTATAGGAAATATATACCTATATAATTCGCTGAATGAATATGCATTGCAAATGTTTAAACAGTCATTGCACTATGCGAAGCTATCCGAAAATAAGAATTATATATGTTCTGCATATTATGATTTGGGAAAAGTATATTCCGTATTATTTGATTTTGATAATAGCATCAAATATTATAAAGAAGCTATACAAATGGCAGAAACTCTACATAATAATGGTATATTAATAAATGGAATGAACGAATTAGCAGGAGTATATACCGAAACAAAAGATTATCAACCTGCCCTATCCTATGCCCAAAAAGCTTTAATACTTAAAGAAACAAGCGAATTACCCCTAAAAAAAAGGCTAGAACAAAGTTACTTGGTAATTGGTGACATATATAGACGCATTAATAAAACAGATTCTGCCTATTATTATCTGAATAAAACATTATCCTCCAATCGCATGGAAACGATTTGTGCAACTTATGAAATTTTATATAATCTAAGCAAAGAGAAAAAAGACTATGAAAAAATGAGCCTATATTGCGATAGTATGGTAGTTTATCAAGATTCTGTCTGGAAATTGCATAAAAATAAAGAGCTTATGAATATGCAGGAAAAGTATAACCAGCAAAAACTATTGAATGAAAAGAACCAGCTAAAAATAGAAAATAATACTATCATCCGTAATGTACTAATCATATTGGTAGTGGTATTCTGCCTGATAGCTATCCTTATCTATATATACCAGCGAAAATTAATCCGTAAAGAGCATATCATACAAAGACATGAAGAAGAAATACAGCTGAATACCTTAAAAAGACAAGAGAATGAGAGAATAATCAGTCGTAACCAAAGCCGCATGAAGGAACTGGCAGAACAAATGGAGGCGAATAAAGATGCGCAGGAACAGTTGGAGGAGCAAAAGAATGTACTATCTGAAATAAAATGCCAAAATGAAGCCCTGCAACAAGAGAATAAAATGTTGCAGCAACATATTGATAAATATTCTTCTTCGCTGAATGAAAAGTCCAAAGAACTTGAAAGATTGGGACTTTTAGGAGAAGAAAACCAACGATTGCATGATCGTGAAAGATTCCTGTGCAACCAACTGATAAAAAAGACAGATGTCCTTTACCGGCTAAAGACAAAGCCCCAATACATGAAAGACGAGCAATGGGAAGAGGTAAAGGAAACAATGAATCTATTATTCGATAATTATATAGTAAGGCTTTCCACTCTTGTACCTTCATTGACAGAAAGCGATTTGCAGATATGCTGCTTCATCAAGTTGGGAATAGCCAATCCGGGAATAGCTGATTTGCTGGGGATAGAATCGACTTCGGTATCTAAAAGAAAATTAAGATTGAAAGAACGTATCACTCAAAAGATAGGAGCATTCGGCAAAGGACAGACACTGGATCTGTGGCTATGGGAGTTCTAGGGAAGCAACTGTCCACATTCCGCATTCGCACAAAGAGGTAATATTCTAATTATTAGCATATTATCTCTTTTTTAATTGTCCATATAACGTACATATCCGGTCTATCTGTTTTTCATTCTAAATCCATAACTTTGCAGCATAACAATCAATCAATAATATTATTATGAAAACAACTAAAGAATTAAAGATTTGGAGTTTGCGTATGGTATTATTCACCATATTGCTTAGTGGTTTATCGGTGCAGAAAGTGTATTCTTTTTGTAATAGTACAGAAATTATTATAAATGGGAAGTGGTATAGCAATCAAGAAAAAGTTAATACACGAAGCCTGCCATCTATTCCCATCACAGCCTGCACCGATGGCCAGAACATCTACATTGAAAACACATCTCCGGACTGTGACATACAAATTACCATCACCGGTAATCAAACAGGAGAAGTGATGTATGAACAGTTAGTGCCCCAAGCACAAACAAGCTATATTATCATTTCCATAGCCAGTTTCCCATCCGGAGAATATACATTAGAACTAACTAGTGAAGATGGGAAATACTTGGTTGGAGCTTTTAAAAGATAACCCTAATTATTCATCCTAAAAAACTACAAAGACCATGAAACGAGTAGACCTTAAGAAAATCCTCTATATGGATTTTCTTATCCGGCACAAGTGCACAGGCACATCCAAGGAATTTGCAGCAAAGATGGATATGTCACGTTCCACTCTCTTTGAGTACATTGCCTATATGCGCGATGAACTGGAAGTGTGCATCCTTTTCGATAAATTCTTAGGAACATATTATTATGATGGCAAAAATCTATATACGTCATTAGGCTTTAAAGTAGTAGGATAATACGAATTGAAATGTGATGAGAAAAACGGGGCATGTTTGAATTTCTTTTTGATATAAAACCGGATGCAGGAAATGTATGTCCCACCACCCGACTGGCATACCTGATTAGTGAACGGGGAAACAAGGTCTATTATACCGATACCTCCGACTCCGTTTTCACTACCGGTTTGCTGCGGAAAGGAATAGGACGCATCATTTATCCACATGATTTCCGATGGTTTACGCCACATTTGGCATTGCTGGACTATCAACTGCAAGATAAGCAGCAAGTCTATAATGAATATGACATAAACTATCTGTTTATAGCCATAAACAAAACCGACAGAAAGATAGACCTAATGCCGGAAATGCCCGTCGTCACCCTGCCTCCTATTCCTTATAAATTGCTGCCGCAAGGTGCAAAAGACGATGATTTCATCGACAAACTGACGGAAATAAAAGAAGACCGTTCACGCACTGTTATTATAGGCTTGCTGGAAGACGAGGAAGAAGAAAGAAAAGTGAACACCCCCTCACATATGGAATCATTCTACAAAGCCATGAAGCAGAGTGCGAGCATCCATCCGCAATATCAATTCATCCTGCTGACCAATCATGGAGAGGTGGAAACCCGGTTGTTTTCATTACCGCCCAATATAGCCATTTACCGCCTGCCCCGCCTGCAAGCCCTGTTGCCCTTGTGCGACATGGCGCTTATCACCGGAGGAATAACCCACTGGACGGAATGCACCTTTGCCCATGTGCCCATGGCAGAGTTCACGCCACAGGAAATAAAAAAAATTACCCCCGTGAAACTGGACAGGCAGATCATTGATCTACTGGCAAACCGGGAATACATCATAGAACGGCAAAAACACCTGTGCGCCTTCTTTGAGAGCGAAAGTGAAAGGATGAACGAAATAGCCGACTGGCTGATAAACAGAGTAAAACAAAAAAGACAATTATGAGCAAATTTCCATTCTACAAACAGTTGGACGGCATGGACTGCGGCCCCTCCTGCCTGAGAATGATAGCCAAATATTATGGAAAGACATTCTCCGTACAGCAGTTACGCGAGCAATCATACATACAGCGCACGGGAGTTAACTTGCTAGGTATCAGTGAAGCGGCAGCCAGCATAGGGCTGCGCGCCACCGGTATACGCACTTCAATGGAAAAACTGAAACAACAGTCAAAACTGCCATGCATCATCCACTGGAACCAGGAACATTTCGTGGTCCTCTATAAAATAGAAAAGAAAAGGGGCAAAACTTGGTTCTACATTGCCGACCCTGCCTACGGATTGCTGAAATATGAGGAACAGGAGTTGAAAAAATGCTGGATCAGTACCACACAAGGCGGAATAGAAAAAGGAATTGCCCTCTTGCTGGATGTTACCCCGCAATTTTATGAAGCGGAACCCATAAAATATGAAAAGCTGTCATTATGGTATCTGTTTCACTATGTACGTCCCTACAAAAAGGCGATGATACAGCTCATCATCGGCCTGCTGGCAGGCAGTTTGCTGCAACTGGTCTTCCCTTTTCTTACACAAACCATTGTAGACCAAGGCATAGGGCACAGGAATCTGAATTTTATACAGCTCATTTTGGCCGCACAACTCATGCTGGTATTCAGCCGCACACTTATTGAGGTGATCCGGCGCTGTATACTGCTCCACATCAGTACGCGCGTCAACGTGTCGCTCATCTCGGATTTCCTCTCCAAGCTGATGCGGCTGCCCATGAGGTTCTTTGACAGCAAACTGGCAGGCGACTTGATACGCCGCATCGAAGACCACAACCGCATCGAGAGTTTCCTCACCCAGTCCGTGCTCAATATTTTGTTCTCTACCCTCACGGTAGTCATCTTCGGTATCGTGCTGGCCATATACAGCTGGAAAATATTCCTCATTTTCATCCTGTTCAGCGCAGCCTATATGGGTTGGGTAAAGCTGTTCATGCGCAAGCGGGCCGACTTGAACAGGAAGAACTTTGAACAGATGTCCGTCAATCAGAATAATTTGATGCAACTCATCTACGGTATGCAGGACATCAAGCTGCTGGGCTGCGAACAGCAAAAACGCTGGGAATGGGAAAACATACAAGCTTCTCTCTTCCGCATTAATATGAGTTCACTCAACCTGGGGCAGTGGCAGCAGGTGGGAGCCGTACTTATCAACGAAGTGAAAAACGTACTGATAACAGTTCTCTCTGCCACCGCCGTACTACATGGAAGTATCACGCTGGGTGTGATGCTTTCCATACAGTACATCATCGGACAGATGCAAGGGCCTATCAGCCAATTCGTTTCCTTCATGCAGGACACGCAGGACGCGCAGCTCAGCCTGGAACGTCTCGGAGAAATACATGGCAAGCCCGATGAAGAGACAGAAGGCATGGACCAGGATACCCAAATATCAGGCAAAGACCCGATTCAATTGCAAAATGTAGTCTTTACTTACGGATCAGAAAAATCGAAACGCATCATCAAAGGGCTATCGCTGGACATACCAGCCGGAAAGACTACCGCCATCGTGGGCCTCAGCGGCAGTGGGAAAACAACGCTGATAAAACTGATGCTCGGATTCTATCCTCCCACCGGAGGAGCGGTGATGATAGGCAATCAGTCGCTACAAAAAATCAGTTTCAAGGAGTGGCGCAAACATTGTGGAGTAGTGATGCAGGAGGGATTCATATTCGGCGATACCATTGCCAACAACATAGCGCCGGATGGCAGCATGATAGACAAAGAACGCCTGCTGTATGCCGTAGAGATGGCAAATATACGTGAGTTCATCGAATCCTTGCCTTTAAAGTATAACACCAAAATAGGTAACACGGGGCAAGGATTGAGCCAAGGGCAGAAGCAGCGCATCCTGATAGCGCGCGCCATTTACCGTAATCCCGATTACCTGTTTTTTGATGAAGCGACGAATGCGCTCGATACGGACAATGAGAAAGTGATACAGGAAAATCTGGAGAGATTCTTCAAGGACAAAACGGTGGTCATCGTGGCGCACCGCCTGAGCACCGTAAAGAATGCCGACCAGATAGTGGTGCTGAAAGAAGGGGAGATAACGGAACGGGGCACGCACGAAGAACTCATTGCCCGGCAGGGCGATTACTACAGGCTGGTGAAGAATCAGCTGGAACTGAGCGCTTAGGAAATTAAAAAATGAGAATTGAGAATTAAAAAATAATAGCAATAAGGTATGGAGGAAATCTATAAACCTGATGCGGACGGACCGGAAAAGGTAGAAGTATATAGCCGCGAAAACAATGATATGCTGGGAGATATGCCCGAATGGTTGATCCATACGGGAAGCTACATCGTATATGGACTGATTGTTTTTCTTATTGCAGGCACGGCATTATTTAAGTATCCTGACACAATAAGAAAAACGATAACCATTGACGACTTGGGAAGTGCGGAATGGATCACTGCCAATCAGACAGGAATGATAGACCGCTTTTTTGTGGAAAACCAATCACCTGTACAAAAGAACGACACGCTGGGCATACTGAAAAATACTGCCCTACTGGAAGACGTACAAACATTTTGCCGCGTACTGACCAAAATAGAATGGTACTACCGCACCAACGACATCAAGTACCTGCAAGACTATCCCTTTGACCTCATCATGGGTGAAATGTCTTCCGCCTACGAACAGTTCACCCAAGCCGTGCGTACGTGCGTGATGTATCAGGAGTTTGATATCTATCCGCAGAAGAAAAAATACCTAGATGAAGAACTCCGGATACTGGAAAGTACCGGTAAGGCAGATGCCATGGCGGTGCTGAATGTGAAACGCGAACTCTTTGAACTGGATATAAACCACCGGATGGAGACTGCCAAAAACCTCCGGATGCTGGAACTGGCTTACGAAAACATGGTGAACAGCCTCCGCACGTGGGACAAGAAGTACCTCATCAAAAGCCATCACGACGGCATAGTGGTATGGGGAAAGACATGGGGCATGAGCGCCCGGGTAAATGAAGGAGACACCCTGTGCACCGTTATCTCCAAGCAGCAGGGGAATCCCCTCGGGCACATCACTCTTTCACAAGACGAAGTGGCGGAAATTGCCGTGGGCGACAAAGTAAATATCGAACTGAACAAATACCCCACCCACTCGTATGGCGTACTGCCGGGAAGAATCGCCTCCGTCTCTTTTGTGCCTTACAATAAAAGTTATGCCGTGGAAGTGGACTTTCCGGACGGACTGGTGACAACCAACAGAAAGGAAATAAAATATGAAATAGACATGTCCGGCCGGGCGGAGATCATCACTTCGAGCCGGAGCATACTGAGCAGGATTTTCGCACCCGTGTATGAATTGTTTTCCACCACGGAGTAACACCGTTTTTTTTCACTACAGAGAATAACCAACTTAAACAAAGAAGAATATGAAAAAAAAAGACCCCAACAACAAGCAACCGGAATACACCCGCTATTCCGAAGATGAAGAACAAGTGCTGGACTTGAACGAACTGATGGACGTACAAGGTGGCATAGATGACAAGGAGTTATCCAAATGTGGCCTGGGATGCTATACAGGTGGATTCGTCGATCCTACAAAAACACAAGATGAAAATACCGGAAATGAATAAAGTATATGTGCTGAACCCTCATTATCATCTGAGACATGATATTCACAGGGTCGCATTATTCTCCAGTACGGGGACAGATACCGACTGCTCCCGGAACTGGCATACTTTTATTCACCCGCTGCAAGCTGTCATGCTGAGTTTTTTCACGTATGACAGACCTTTGCAGACAACTCTCCCTCTGCTGTGCGACTTCTTCTGCCGGAGCAAGGAGGAGATGATCAAATGGGTATCGGACTTCATTGATAATCCGACCCCCATTTATACCTCCTCCCAGCAGGGAGAAATTTATTTTCCCAAACGTATATTGATTGAAGCGGAAAAGGCAGGCAAAGCATTGCGGTTTGACCGGCTGCAAGCAAATTCTTTTGTCTGGAAAAAACTGGATCTTACTACAAAAAGGCTGTATTCCGGTCCGTTGCTCCTCACATTCATGCTGACCAACCAATGTGTCACGCATTGTAAGTATTGCTATGCAGATACATCAACGCAAATAAAATCCCCACTCACCACCCAACGCATGATGGAGCTGATCAAGGAAGCTTCAGACCTGCAAGTACAACAAGTAAATCTGATAGGTGGTGAAATATTCCTGCATAAAGACTGGAAAATCATATTAAAAGAATTGGTAAAACGGGGTATTGCCCCCGAATTCATATCGACCAAAATGCCTGTAACCCAAAAACTGTTGCAAGATGTACAGGAAACAGGGTATCAGGGAATTGTTCAAATTTCACTGGATGCCATTCATTCCGAAATACTGACCGCCTCACTGGGAGTAAACGGAAATTATGCCAAAGAGATGCTTCACGGCCTGCAATTACTGGATGACAGCGGACTGAATTATCAGATTTCATCTGTGCTGACCAACTACAATTGCCAGTTGAATGTCTTGGCGGAATTACTGCATGAATTATCTCATCTGAAGCATATACGCGACTGGCGTATTATCCCCGCCAGTAATTCCATATACAAAGAGTATAATGTATTTTCGCATTTGAAACCTACTAAAGCGCAAATTACAAAGGTATTCAACCAAATACGCCCTCTTCTCACACAGGTTTCCTTTCCCGTGATTCTAGGGAAAGAAGTAACCGATAAAAACTATCAAGATACCTGGGGTGGAAGCCGGTGTTTCAAAGGAAGCGAATGCTCTGCATTGACCACTCATATGTTTATATTGCCTGATGGTAAAGTGACTGTATGCGAGCAACTTTACTGGCATCCACAATTTATCATAGGGAATGTAACCACACAAAGTCTGAAAGAAGTCTGGCATTCCCCTCAAGCCTTGCACCTTTGTTCCTTGTCACGTCAGGATATCAACAAAGAGAGTCCATGCAGGGAATGCCGTCTTTTTGAAGACTGTTTCAGTTATCAGAACCGTTGCTGGAGTGATATCATAAAAGCTTATGGAAAGGATTGTTGGGATTTTCCCGATCCGCGTTGCTGTTTTGCTCCTGCCATGAAAAATAAATTAAGTTATGACTGAAGACGAACTTGACAGAATAAAAAAATCATTTGTCCGTTCCAGTGACGAATGTCCCATGGAAGTGGCCTGTCTGCTCACTGTCATGAAATACTATGGCGGTCAACAAGATGCACGCACACTAGCCGAATGGTGTAAAGTAGATGGAAAATATACGTTGATGGGTATGAAACAGGCAGCTATACGTGCAGGAATGGAAGCGGAAATCTGCTTGCAGAACATGGAACAATTGTCCACCAGAAAATTTCCTGCCATACTTTTTGCCATCAATGATTTCGAAGTACCGGGATATGTGGTTTGTTATGGCATTCATGAAGGCCGCTTCATTATTTGGGAGCCGGGATTCGGCCCTATGCAATATTGGGAAAACCAAATGAAAACATTATGGATAAGAGGAATAACTCTTACTCTGTTTCCCACCCACGAATTTATGCAGAAAACGGATTTTCAACTAAAATGGTGGGAGTTGTATCCGTGGAGCAGGAAATGGAAAAGAAGACTGAACCGCTGGTATGAATATATCTGGCTAAATTATCCCTGGTTCAGGGAAATGGTAACACAGCTAAGACGGAAATGAATGGAGCAAGCCAAGTCCAATTATTCCATAGGGACAGATTGAACCCCTTAGCCGTCAAACTAAGTTTTTTTATTACATACGATTCTTTTGTTCTGTGGAGACCAAAGCCCCATAGTAGGTGATAAAACCAGCGAGGCAAAAATCTTATCATAGTCTGGTGCATTAATCATATTAATTAAAGCAATCGTAGGATCATCTTCTGAATAAGCTCCACTAAAAGAAATAATCGCATCTTTAATATATTGATATCCGGCTGATAAGTATACCCATTTATAAGTTGTTCCTAAAGTTATATTATGAGATAAAGAAGGTAATAAAATGGATTACCACCCTCATATATATACCGATTAATATACATTACATTACTTCGCAACTGAGCATAATATGGACGAGAGTATAATAGTTGCGCATCTGAATATAGTTGTATTGTTCCCATATTTGAACTAGTGCAAGGTAGGAGAATAGTGGAATAGCCAACTGAAGAAATTGGTAATACTCCTTTTGTTTCATTTGATTTTATATTAAAAGCTCCGGTCTGATCACTGATAGTACCTTGTAAAAAAGTAAAATCAGGCAAAGAAAACAACACTATATTGGCAAACTCTAGTGGCTGTTTTTTTCATCCACTATTATTCCACTAATCATCTGTGCATGTATGCAAAGAGAAACCAGTAAGAGGCAGAAAGTTATATATAATTTTTTCATAACAATATCAATTATTTATCGGTTAAACCGGAACGCAAATGACACAAATCTAACCTCCGGCAGGTTTATATCCATGCTGTACAGTTATTAATTTGTGTCATTTGTGTTCCAATTTTAATTTATAGAACGAAATAAATCCGCGTTCCATCCATTAACTCCCATTTATCATCCGGTGGTATGATGGCGGATAATCATTATGTATCATGCATCGCCGCATCTTACATATCTTTTACAAACAGACCTGTTAAAACTAAACTATCCGCTATATCCTCCTTGGGATTGGGCTGAAAAATCCTTCAGATGTTTCAGCCCGAACTTACGGTGCATTACTCCTGGAGTCGTGGACGGTGGTTCGGGCAGACAAATATGTAAAAGTCCATTCCATTGGGAATATATGAAATGATAATCCTCAATCATATCACAAAATGTTTATTTATAGAATGGGATGACGGATGGAACACGGATTTTTTTACTTTACCTGTCATTGGGTTTGCAAGTACAAATTTAAATTTTAAGTCCGTGTTTGTCCGCTTCGTCCGTGTAGTTCGCATTCCATCACCCCGTTTTATAAATTTCCATTTATCATCCGGTGGTATGATTGCGGATAATCATTTCAAATAAGATAAAATATGTTATTTCATATTCTTCATTTATTCTTCCCCTTCAAGTATTCATAAAAAGCATATTGCGCCCGTACCGGTTCTTCTTTCGGATTCCTTTTCAACACATTATTCAGATTTTCATCCACCCAACCGGCTTTTCTGTTATCTTTCAACTGAATAACCAGCATATCTATCAGTTGTTGTTTCAGATCTTCGTCAAGAATGGGGGTAACGGCCTCTATACGCCGGTACAGGTTGCGCCTCATCCAGTCCGGCGAACCCATGAACAGAAGCGGTTTTCCTCCATGGTGGAAATACCACACCCGGGCATGTTCCAAAAAGCTGTCCACAATGCGAGTGATACGGATATTTCTGCTATAAGGCTGATTGGGAATCAAGCAGCAGATACCACGTACTATCAAGTCTATTTTCACTCCTGCCTCACTAGCCTTATATAATTCATCTATCATGGCAGGATCTTGCAGCGCATTCATTTTCAAGATAATCCGCGCTTCTTTTCCCGCCTTTGCCATATTTATCTCATATCCGATACGTCTTCTCAGTTCCGGCAGCAGATTAAAACGGGCTACCAACAAACGCTTGAATTTGGGTTCAGTCACTTCTTTCTGTAATACCCGGAATAAAGTATACAGATCATTCACAATAATCTCGTTGGAAGTGAACAAACCGGAATCAGCATATATCCGGGCAGTCTTCTCATTGAAATTTCCGGTACTGATATAAGCATAGCTGCGAGTCTGTTTTCCCTCTTTGTTATACCGCAGTACAAGCGCCACCTTGGCATGCACTTTCAATCCCGGTATACTGAAAATAATATGTATCCCCGCCCGCTTCATCATCTCGGCGGTAGCCAAATTGTTTTCTTCGTCAAAACGGGCCTTAAGTTCTACAAAAACAGTTACTTTTTTACCATTCTGCGCAGCAGCAATCAGCGTATTGATAACAACCGAGTTTTCCGCCACCCTATATTGGGTAATCATGATCTCCTTACAGGACGGGTCATGAACGGCCTCATACAGGAAATGGATGAAATGTTCAAAAGAATGATAAGGGAAATGCAACATCAAATCCTTCTTGCTCACATAACGGAATATGGATTCTTTCTCATCCAAACAATTCAATGTCATGGGACGAGGTTTCAATTGGGTACAAAGTTCCTTACTGGGATTAGGCAGATGAGCCAAATCCTCCAAGTTCAAGTGTTTGTCTCCCGGAACCAAATCATCACGATTGATGCCAAATGCATCGACCAGAAACTCCAGATAATCCGCAGGCATCTTTCGGTCATACACAAAACGGCATACAGCACCTATTTTACGCTTTTTCACCTTTTTACGCAACTGTTCCACCATTACTTCGGAACTGGTTGCATCATCCACGAAAATATCGGCGTCACGAGATATCTTGCAACAATAACTGCAATCCAAATCATAGCCCGGAAACATACGGTTGATATTCGCCTTTATAATATCTTCCATATACATCAGGTAAAAGTTTTCTCCCTGTCGGGGAAGTTCTATGAAACGGGGAACTTTGCTATAAGGCAATTTGATAATATAGTATTCCTTTTCCCCCGTGTCTTTGCGCGTCACGCGTACCGACAGATACAAACGGTTGTCACGTAAAAAAGTCTTGATTCGATTCTTGCATACCGGAACAGGCTGAAGATAGGGAAAAATTTCTTCTTTAAAGAAATTACTGATAAACTCCTGATGAAAAGGCTCTACCTCCTGTTTACTTTGATAAAAAATAATATGATGCCTGCGCAAAGCCGGGACAATCTTATGCTCATAAATGCGGATACGGTCTTCCATCTGGCTATTGACAGCTTCGGTTATCTGATGTATCAGGTGTCTGGCTTCTTCTTGTGTCATATCATCACTTTGGCCACCGGAAGCGATGGCTTTATGTTCCGCTACACGAATCTTGTAGAATTCCTCCAGATTAGAAGAATATATAGAGATAAAGTTAATCCGTTCATACAACGGAAGGGAGTCGTCATCCGCCTCCAACAACACGCGATAGTTGAAAGACAACCAACTGATATCACGCTTGAAATAATGATATTTGCTCTCCATATTATGCTTAGATTTGTTCCAAATATAGTACCTTTGCCGATAATAAACAAAAAAACTATGACAAGAATCGGATTATTATCGGATACTCATGCATTTTGGGATGACAAATACTTGAAATATTTTGAGAATTGTGATGAAATATGGCACGCCGGAGACATTGGCTCGGTGGAAGTCGCCCGGAAACTGTCCGCTTTCCGCCCCTTCCGGGCAGTATATGGAAACATTGACGGGCAGGACATACGCAGACTTTATCCTCAAACCAACCGCTTCACCGTAGATGGTGCGGAGGTGTTGATAAAGCATATAGGCGGATATCCGGGCAACTATGATCCTTCCATCCGCGGCAGCCTGCTGGTGAAACCTCCCCAGCTTTTTATCAGCGGACATTCGCATATATTAAAGGTGAAATATGACAAGACACTGGATATGTTACACATCAACCCGGGAGCAGCAGGCATTTCCGGATTTCATAAAGTGAGAACATTGGTACGTTTTTGTATCGATAATGGAGAATTTAAAGATTTAGAAGTAATAGAACTAGCGGATAAGTTGTAAGATTAAAAAATCTTTCCGAACTTTGCACACACTAATATCAAAAACAATATGAAGACTTATCTCGTTACAGGAGCTGCCGGATTTATCGGAGCCAACTATTTAAAATACATCCTGGCCAAACATGATGACATCAGGGTGGTGGTACTGGATGCCTTGACTTATGCCGGCAATCTGGGAACTATTGCATCAGACATTGATAATGAACGTTGTTTCTTCGTAAAAGGAGATATATGCGACCGTGATTTGGCAGACCAACTATTCGCAGAATACAAGTTTGACTACATCGTGAATTTTGCAGCAGAAAGCCATGTAGACCGCAGTATTGAAAACCCACAATTGTTTCTGCAAACTAATATTTTGGGAACCCAAAACCTGCTGGATGCGGCCCGCCGTGCTTGGGTGACGGGAAAAGATGAGAATGGTTATCCCACCTGGCGCAAAGATGTACGTTACCACCAGGTATCTACAGATGAGGTATACGGCAGCCTAGGAGCAGAAGGTTTCTTTACTGAAACAACTCCTTTATGTCCACACAGCCCATATAGTGCCTCCAAGACAAGCGCTGATATGATTGTCATGGCTTATCGTGATACTTACAAAATGCCGGTAACCATTACCCGCTGTTCCAATAATTACGGTCCGTACCATTTTCCTGAAAAACTGATTCCACTAATCATTAAAAACATTTTGGAAGGAAAGAAACTTCCCGTATATGGTGACGGAAAGAATGTACGCGACTGGTTATATGTAGAAGACCATTGCAAAGCCATCGATTTGGTTCTGCGCAAGGGCCGCGAAGGGGAAGTATATAATGTAGGCGGACACAATGAGAAAGAAAACATAGAGATAGTAAAACTTACCATAGCCACTATTCACCGGATGATGACGGAAACTCCCGAATATCGCAAAATCTTGAAGAAAAAAGAGTTGAACGACAAAGGTGAGATCTCTATCGACTGGATTAACGAATCATTAATCACCTTTGTCAAAGACCGTTTGGGACATGACCAACGTTACGCTATCGATCCTACCAAAATCACTAATGAATTAGGATGGTATCCTGAAACAAAATTCGAAACCGGTATTGTAAAAACAATCCAATGGTATCTGGAAAATCAAGCATGGGTGGAAAATGTAACAAGTGGCGATTACCAAAAGTATTATGAAAGAATGTATAAAAACCGATAAAGAATACATCTTATAATATTTAAAAAAGTCCCCGGATAAGAAAGGCGTTCTTATCCGGGGACTTTTTTATCTTAATATTTCCAACACCAAATTTCAGCTATAATATAATAAAACAATAAAATAGAATTTGCTATAGATATGTTCAACAACATACTACATTCCCTTTCATCTTCGATTTCTTTCGTATATTTTTGCACCGATAAGATAATTATAACACAAACAGTGTATTAAAAATAAAATAAAGAAACTATTTTAATATTTATAAATACAAAATCATAAAATAGCAATAATAAAGAAAGAAAACAAAAATACAAGCAAGATATCAAGGCCTTAAAAGACAGATATACGAAAAAAGAAAGAAAACAAAAGATTTATCTAACCTAATAAGTTTACGATTGAAACCAAACAGATTCAATAATTTGATATAACATCAACC